>JBEPWY010000107.1:1575-10184 GCA_041642185.1 Marivirga sp. | reverse complement strand
TGCATCATGATGTACATACACATACTTATTCTAAAGAGTGGGTAGTCTTTATGCATGGGGCAGGAGGGAGTACAGCTACCTGGAAACTCCAGATAAATTCCTTTAAATCACATTATAATGTTCTTTTATTAGATTTAAGAGACCATGGTCTCTCTAAAAATATTGTGCCGGATTATGATTATTATAATTTCAACATTATTACTACCGATGTTATTGCTGTTCTGGAACTATTAAGTATAAAGAAGGCTCATTTTATTACTTTATCTTTCGGGAGCGTTTTATTACAGGATTTAAGTATTAAGCACCCTGAAATAGTGGCTTCAGCAATTTTTGCAGGAGGAATATTTAAAGCGAATATTTGGATTAAATCATTTGTTCATTTAGCAAGAGGGTTAAATAAGGTTTTGCCCTACAAAATGATGTACAGTATTTTTTCCTATTTACTTATGCCCAGAAAAAGACATCAAAGGTCACGTCAAATTTATAAAAGACAAGCGCAAAAACTCTCATCAAAAGAATACTTGAAGTGGGTGGGGTTATATGCTGAATTTTTTCAGTTACTCAATCGATTTTACAACCAAAAAATTAATTTTCCGGCCTTAGTTATTATGGGCGATGAAGATTATATTTTTTTAAAATCTGCCAGGGCATTTACAAAAAACCAACCATACGTGAATTTGGTAGAAATTTTTCAGGCAGGCCACATCTGTAATATAGATCGTCCTGAATTATTTAATCAATTAGCTTTATCATTCTTAATTGAGTCAACGATGTTATCAGAGCATTTACCGACCATCCAAACCCAATAAAGAAGGAAAGGATGAATAATAAGTAATCTTAACCATCCTATCCATTCAGAAACACATAAATCATCACCCAGGCAGGAGCCCATCTTTATAAAATAAATATGAGCGGGAATAAATGCCAGTAGCATCAGTATAGTAAAATAAGAGGCTGTTTTTCGGGTTGTATTAAAAATTAAACCTATCCCCAATAAAATTTCAGTAAAACCACTGATGAAGTTAATAATAGTTTTAGCAAATGGTATATATGGAGGTATTAAGGGTAAATAAAATTCAGGATTTATAAAATGATTGGCGCCACCTGCAATAAAAAAAATGACCATCGTTGTAAGTGAAAATTTGCTTTTGAGGTAATAGTTTATTCGATGCATTTTTTAATTTTTACGAATTAAATATTGAGCGTTTTTTTATAATGATTAATTACATCAATATTTTATTTAAAATTAAAGGTATTGCTATGTTTTTTTTAACTTTGCTTCGTTAAACATATATTTACACACAATTAAAACCGTTTTTTAAACGACAAAACTACTTTTATGAATCTAATTAAAAGGTTTTCTATTATATACTTAGGATTTGCACTCCTGACACTCTCTTCCTCAATGGCTCAATCGGAACAGGAAAACAATGATTTGAAGTCAACTTTCAGAGAAATGATTGAAAGCAGCGAAACGTTTCAACAATATAAGGTAATCCCGATTGCAAAATTAAATAGTTTCCAATCTCAGCTTTCTGACACTTTAAGTAGTTATCAACAAGAAATTGCGATAGCAGAAAAAGCTAAAAGTAGTGCTGAGCAAACAGCTGATAGTATGAGAGCAGAAGTACAAACGCTAACTATCGATTTGGAAGAGACCCAAAAACAGGTAGATGGTATTCTATTTTTAGGTATGCCTATGACAAAATCTTCCTATAATGTAATGTTCTGGACTATTGTAGCCATTTTATTGATTGGATTGGGTGTGGTATATTTTCTGTTTATGAATAGTAACAGAGTCACTAAGCAAACAAGAGCCGAAAAAGTAAGAGTGGACAATGAGTTGGAGGATTTAAGAAAGACTTCCCACGAAAAGCAGGTTAAAATTAAAAGAGAACTTCAAACAGCCCTTAATAAATTGGAAGAGCAAAACCGATAAAAACTTTCAAGAAATCATTATAAAAAAAGCTAAGTACCTGCGTACTTAGCTTTTTTTATATCCGATGATAATGGATAGAAATTCTTTTAAATTTTTAACATTAATATTCCGATTTTTTTTCGGGTTCGTATTTAATAAATATGTTAATGTAGGCACTTTTGGACAATCGGAAAGTAACAGGAATTAACAATATAGAAAGCCCGATACATAATGTTAATATCAGCCAAAGCTTTGCTACCCCCAATAGATTGAGGGCAACAAAAACCGTTATAATTAATGCAACCTGCATGGCATAGCTGATGTACATCGCTCCATCAAAAAATGAAGGTTCAGACATATACCTTAAGCCACAATGATGGCATCTTTCAGGCATTTTTTGGAACCTTTTTAAATCATATGCCCGGGAAGCAAATAGGTCGCCTTCATGACATCGTGGACATTTTAATTTAAATATACTATATAATTTACTTCCTTTATTGATCATATTTTATGTGTTTAACCACCTCCAGAATTTCCCCAAAACAGTAGTTGGTTGAGGTTTCCGGTTTTGCGGGGTGTTTGCAGGTTCAACTTCTTTCCTTTTTTTAGGCTTTCTGTTTTTTTGTTGTTCCTGCTTTGGCCTTAGTATTTTTTCTTTGTAATACTTTTCTTTTCTGCGTTTTTCCAACTTTGCATCTTCTTCACGCTTTCTGCTTTCACGCTTCTGTTCCCTTTCTCTTATTTGTTGAGGAGTCAGTTCCCTTCTGTTTCTTTTAACGGGTTCTCTTCTCCTTCTTGAATCAGAATGTTTTTTCGCAGGCTTTTTATCAGTACCCACTTCAGGTTTCACTTTTTCAGCTTTTGGCTTAGGCTCAGGTAACTCTATTTTACCTAAAACATTTAAGCCTTGTAAGGAGACTTTTGGAGCTTTAATAACTACATCATCAGAAAATTCTTCTTCCGATTCCAATAAGTCAGTAACTGTTTGATATTTTTTTTCTTTTGGAGTCTTTACTTCATCAGTTTCAGTTTCATTATAGGCAGCAGGCTCCTTAGCCGTTTCTTTTAACACTAACTCTTCAGTCTCTTCTTCTTTAGCAACAGTAATATCATCTTGTAGCTGATTATTTTGCTCAGGGATTTCGGCTACCTTATTAACTGAATTTTCAGTTAACTCTAAAGTAGCATTATCTTCAATAGCTTCAACTTGGTTCTCCTCTATAATTTCAGGACTTAATTCTGCCTCTGTTTCTTCCTTTTCTTGTTTTCTGGAAATAGGAGTCTCGAAATTATCAAAAAGCAAACTAACAGATTCTTCAGTTAGTTTAGTGTTGGAATCTTTCTCAATTGTAATGCCTTTTTTCTCTAAAAAGGTGATGATATCATCAGTTGTAATGGATAAATCTCTTGCTGCTTGTGCTAGTCTCATGGTGGTTATAGGAAATCAATCATACTGGTCTAAAAATCTGCAGAAAGAACAATCCTCCTGCAGATTTCAATTTTATTCTCCCTGACCTAAGGAGTAAGCTCTTTTACCGTCAAAATCATATAGATTGTCAGTTTTGATAACATCTATTCCTTTTTCATTCAACTGCGATAAAAGTTCAATAATATCTTTATTGCTTAGGCTGGTTTTTTCATCAGCAATATATCGGCATCTCCAGTGATCAGAACAAAAAGTAGATTCCAAGCCATCAGGATAAACCTTAACACCTCTGTTGGTAATCACTCTTAAAGGCATATTACCTGAATAAGAACCTTCAATCAATTTACCAAACTTCTCAGCATTTCTATCCTTATGATCAACATAAACATCCACACCTACTAATTTTTTATCCTTGGCTGGGTATTCTTTGTCTTCAATAAAGATGCGTGAATCTTCTTCTGCATTAAAAGTTATTTTTTCAAATTTTTCAGGATCTTGCCCTAAACGCTCAATAACAGCATCTGCAAATTCAGATGTATTTACTTTTCTGCTACTTAATTCAGGATTGTAAATCTCACCAGTATGAACACCATCTTCTATGGTTCTTAACCATGCATTGTGAATAAACGCTGCTTTTTCTGGCTCACCAAGGTATTGTAACATCTGTATTGCGCCATGCAATAAGCCTGAGGGATTAGCTATTCCCATTCCTGCAATATCAGGTGCGGAGCCATGTATGGCTTCAAACATGGCATACTCTCTTCCAATATTAGCCGAGCCCGCAAGCCCTACTGAACCGGAGATTTCTGCAGTAATATCTGAAACAATATCACCATATAAATTGGTGGTAACAATCACATCGTAATTTTCCGGTCGATTGGCAATATGTGCGCAGGCAATATCGATAATTTGACTTTCTGCTTCTATTTCAGGATATTCTTTTGCTACCTCCCTAAACACTTCATGAAATAATCCATCAGATAATTTCATGATGTTATCCTTAACAAGGCAAGTAACCTTTTTACGGTTAAATTTTCTTGCATACTCAAAAGCATAACGGATTATTTTTTCCGAACCAGGTCTTGAAATTAACTTTAAACACTGTACTACCTCGTCAGTTTGCTGGTGTTCAATTCCGGCATATAAATCCTCTTCATTTTCTCTTACAACCACCACATCCATTTTCGGATGCTTTGTTTTAACAATTGGGTGATATGATACAGCAGGTCTGATATTAGCGAAAAGACCAAGATATTTACGGATAGTTACGTTTAAACTTTTATAACCTCTTCCCTGGGGAGTGGTGATAGGGGCTTTTAGCATCACTTTATATTCACGGATGGCATCCATAGATTCTTGGCTTATCCCGGTAGTGATTCCTTCAAGATATGCTTTTTCACCAATTTCTATAAATTGAGGCTCCAACTTTACATTAGCCGCTTCCAAAATTTTGAGAGTGGCATCCATAATTTCCGGACCAATTCCATCTCCTTTGGCGATAACTATTTTTAAGGGTTTTGTGGGTTTGTTAAGTAAACTTTCAGGGCTAGCTGACTCTTTCATATTGATGTGATTTATTAGAAAATATTTTATTATTTAAATAATAAATTAATTGAATTGACAATTGTTGTATAAACAATCAATTTGGTAACGACTAAAAAAGATAATCGGTTATTTATTTTGGGTGCAAAAGTACGCTTTAAGCTGATTGAATCAAAGTGTAAGAGAGAGTATATTATTTGATAGTTCTTTTCTTTTTATTTTCAGATGTTTTTTTATACAATAAGTATATCAAATACATTTGGCTTGATCAAACCTTTGCTTTTATCCAAAATCTCAATAAAGCTTTAGTTAAAAAGGAAATTATTAGCTGAGATTACTGTACATATAATAAGGCTAACAGCGATAATGGTCAAACAGTTTCCGGCTCATCTTTTGGGAGACATACTCCAGGGGGCAGGTCCAGTACCGGGTCATCATTATCATTAGATGTGCCGCCGCCGCCATTGTTATCATCATCATCCGAATTATTATTGTTATTCTTAATCACCCACCGTATAAAATAGGACACCAAAAATGCCGAACTTAAGACTAAAACGATGTAGTCAGGGTTTTCTATGATATATTGAACAAAGGTCTTCAAACTATTATCTATACAAATCCATTAATTTTTTTTACTTTCTTCTCTACTAGTATTTTACTGTCTTAAGTAGTTGAAAGTTGATGAATTATAGAATAATTTTCTAATGAAATTTTAATAGTTATAAAAATAATAATTGTCTTCTTAATAAATTAAAATATAGAATTACAATCTTTTAAGATTAAAGGCCTTTGGGCTTATTATTGCCTTCGAAATAGATCCTTTGAGTTGGGTAGGCCAGACTGATAGTATCCTCCTTACTAAATCTCTCCAAAATCTCTTCCCAGATGATATGTTCGGTATGTCTTCTTTTCTTTGGAAGAGACAAGAATCTGATAGTTAGTTGAACTCCACTTTCTTTTACTGCTGTATAAATAATGGGAGTGAGGTTGCTGTAAAATATCATGTATTTTTTTGAAGCTTCCAGTAATCTTCTTTTAGCCGAAAAAGAAAGCTCTTCTGCATGCTTATTAATTATTTCGGTTAATATTCTTTTACATAATTTCCAATCACTTTCGAAAGTAATAAGAACTGGTATTTCATTCCATACATGGCTGAACCCCTGATTATAATTGGCCTGGCTATCACGAAAAACCTTACCATTGGGAATATGGATGATTCTACCTGTACTTTGATCAGAATCTACCCAGTTTCCAATTTCATTAATTGTAAACTGAAAAAAACGGATATCGATAACATCACCGGAATCTTCGCCTATTTCAATTCTGTCTCCCACTTCAAATGGTTTACGTATTACAATGAAGAGCCAACCAGCTAAATTTACGATAGGTACTTGTAAAGCTATGGCTAAACCGGCACTTACCAACCCAAGAAATGTTCCTACTGAATCAATTTTATCTATCCAAATGTTCAGAAGTGCTAAAATGAGAATAATATAATAAGCATTTTTTACACCGTTTTTCCATAAATATCTGTGCTTAGCTTCTTTAAAGCTTTTAAAAATAAGCTTCAAGGCTATAAACCTGAGAAGGAGTAAAAATATAAAGGCAATAAAAGTATAGAGGAATTTCAGCTGTATTTCCAGACTTATCTGCCAATTTTCTTCTATATACTTCGCTATTTCGTTAAACATCTTTTAATTATACTGAATTCGTTTAATTTTTAAAAATCTCTACCAATAAGCTTATACTCATTTGGGAATATAAAGATTTAAAACCGCTTCAAAGTCAAGTCGCTCACATGATCACCAATGGATAAGGAAGATGTGGCAGCAGGAGAGGGTGCGTTACATACATTAATGGCATTCTCTTCTTCCAAAATAAGAAAATCATCTATTAATCCGCCATTTCTGTCACAAGCCTGGGCCCTAACGCCAGCGCCACCGGGTACTAAATCCGATTCGGTAATGTCTGGTAAAAGCTTTTGTAGGGCTTTAGTAAAGGCAGATTTTGAAAATGAGCGATACATTTCACCAAAACCCGTTTTCCAATATTTCATGGCTACTTTTTGAAAACCCGGCCAGGCTAATGATTCTCCCAATTCCATTAAATTAAATAAGGATTTACGGTATCCTTCTCTTTTAAAAGCCAGCACTGCATTAGGCCCTGCTTCTATTCCGCCATTGATCATTCTGGTGAAATGAACACCTAAAAAAGGGAAATTGGGATCTGGTACTGGGTAAACAAGATTTCTAATTAAATACTGTTTTTCCGGCTTAATCATAAAATACTCTCCCCGAAAAGGTATAATTTTTAAATCCAGTTTATCTGAGGTTAATCTCGCTATTTTATCTGAAAACAAACCTGCACAATTCACTATAAGTTTTGTCTGGAAGCTTTCTTTTTCAGTGACAACTGTTGTGTTTCCATTTTTACTTTGGATATCTACTACTTTCCGACCAAGTCGAATTTCTCCGCCCAGGACTTCAAATTTCTCTGCATATTTTAAGGATACGGCAGTATAATCAATGATTCCTGTCTGAGGCACGTGAATACCAGCTATTCCGTTGATGTAAGGCTCGTGTTCTTTCACCTCTTCTTGTGTGAGCCTCTTTAAGTTGGACAACCCATTGGCTTTACCTCGCTCTTCAATCATGCTTAAATTGGCCAGTTCAGAAGGGGCTGTGGCTACAATGATCTTGCCGCATAAGTCGTATGCTACACCTTCTTCATCACAAAATTTTAGTAATTGATTGTATCCATCAATACAGTTTTTAGCTTTCAGGCTGCCTGGTTTATAATAAACTCCTGAATGGATCACACCACTATTATTGCCTGTTTGATGCTGCGCTAGTTTTGATTCTTTCTCTAATAATAAAACTGATTTCTCAGGAGATTTTTGTTTTATTTTTAGTGCAGTGGCCAATCCTACTATACCGCCGCCTATGATAATGATATCTTGTTGTTTGTTCACAAAAAATGTGATTTATGTTGATCGAGAATAATATTGAGAAGTAAAAATAACTTAATTAATTCAATTGAGCTGTATTTTTGTCAAATAATAGGGTGGGTATCTCAATTTAATAAATTATAAATGGCAGGAGCACAATACTATGCGTTCCTGCCATTTTTGTTGATGGATATTAATTAACTATTACCAAATAGTAATTCTTTTTTCCACGTTGTACCAACAGGTATTTATTTTGCAATAAAGCATAAGAAACAGCTACATTGGCATCTGTCACTTTTTCTTTATTAATGCTCACGCCCCCGCCTTTAATCATTTTACGTGCTTCTCCCTTGGAAGGAAATATTATCCCCTTTGTGGTTTCACTTAAAAAGTCAGTCACATTTTCAACAGAGTTTAATTCTTTTTGGGTTATTTCCACCTGAGGAACACCTTCAAAAACACTCAATAATGTATCCTCATCAATGCTTGCCAATTCTTCGGTGGTAGATTTACCAAACAAAATAGCGGATGCCTTCAATGCCATATCCAAAGCTTCCCTGGAATGTACCCTTACTGTTATTTCTTCAGCTAAAGCTTTTTGTAAGGTCCTTAGATGTGGAGCCTCCTGATGTTCTTTTTCTAATGCTTCAATTTCCTCCTTGGTTTTGACACTGAAAATCCGAATAAAATTACTCATATCTTCATCGGAAGCATTCAGCCAAAATTGGTAAAATTTATACGGAGAAGTTTTTTTGGGGTCAAGCCATATATTTCCA
>JBEPWY010000107.1:0-1565 GCA_041642185.1 Marivirga sp. | reverse complement strand
ATTTTCCTGATAAGCTCAGTACCTGTGGTAATATTTCCCCACTGATCTGAGCCGCCCATCTGCAATTTGCAGTTCATGGCTTTGTACAAATGCAAAAAGTCATAACCCTGCACAAGCTGATAGGTAAACTCTGTAAAACTCATACCTTCGCTGGACTCAGCTGAAAGTCTTTTCTTTACAGAATCTTTGGCCATCATATAGTTAACGGTAATGTATTTGCCAACATCTCTTATAAAACCCAGGAAACTGAAATCCTTCATCCAGTCGTAATTATTTACTAATACAGCTGCGTTTTCTTCTTTGGAGTTGAAGTCAAGGAAATTCATCACCTGTTTTTTAATGGCTTCTTCGTTATGTCGTAAGGTAGGCTCATCCAGTAAATTACGCTCTTGTGATTTCCCGGAAGGATCACCTATCATGCCAGTGGCGCCACCTAAAAGTACAACAGGTTTATGTCCCGCATCCTGAAAATGTTTCAACATCATTACGCCCACAAGGTGACCAATATGTAATGAATCAGCTGTTGGGTCAATTCCCACATAAGCAGCAGTTAACTCTTTTTTCAGTTGGTCCTGTATACCCGGCATTTGATCGTGGATCATACCACGCCAAGTCAATTCTTCTATAAAATCCTTTTGCATCTATAATTGAGGGTTATTTTATTCAAGTTAGCATGCAAATATAAAAGGCTTCAGAGGGAAATAATAATTAATAGCAGAATATGTATGAGTAGAAGTGTATTTAACAAATTCAGAATACTTACTAACACTTTTTATGAGGTGTCTTTAGAAGTAATTCTTAAATAATGCTAAGCAGATAAAGAATATCAATAAAATTTAACGTGTTTATCATTTTAGACAGTCGATTATTTATAAGAATGGATTAATAATTGCTGTTTTTTTTAATGATTTTATTAATATTCTATATTTGGCAGTTTTCTTTTGAAAAAAAACTTATCGTTAATATACGATATCAATTTTCAATGGAAACAGAAAGAAATTCAAATTAATTGGATATTTTTCATTTAAGATTTAAGTTGCTACATAATTTATAGAAACTCATGCATCATTCAAAAATAGTTGGCCTAGGTCATTATGTTCCCGAAACAGTGGTGACCAATGCAGACTTGGCTCAGGTTTTAGATACTTCCAATGAATGGATAGTTGAACGAACAGGTATAAAAGAAAGAAGGTTTTTTGATCCGAAAATAGAAGGTTCATTGGGTAAAATGGCCAAAAAAGCAGCTGATATGGCGCTTGAAAGAGCCAAAATGTCAAAAAACGATATAGATTTTATCATTTTTGCCAGTATAACGCCAGATTATTTCTTCCCAGGCTCTAGCGTGTTGCTACAACGTGAAATGGGTATGGGAACTATCGGCTGTCTGGACATCAGAAATGCCTGCTCTGGTTTTATTTATAGCCTTTCTGTGGCAGATCAATTCATTAAAACAGGCATGTATAAAAATATTATGGTTGTCGGTGGAGAGATACAATCCACCGCCATTGATATGACAGACAGAGGCCGTTCCACCGCTGTAATATTTGGCGATGGAGTAGGAGTTG
>JBEPWY010000106.1:0-10218 GCA_041642185.1 Marivirga sp. | reverse complement strand
TTTATATAGATTTGATGAAATGATAATCTCCGAATTCACACCAAAACCCATATCTATGATTTTCCCAAAACCGATCAAGACAACAATCCACCTGCCGGCGCTATAAATTTCTCCTTTTGGCATGATGCTATAAATGTTATCCAGATTTAAAACAATTAATAGAAAAACAAAGCTCCCTAAAATCAATTGGTTAATACTAGATTGCTTATAGATTTTTTTAACCTCATCCAACCTTTCAAATTCAAATGATTTGGCAATGATGGAATCTGACATTTGGGCTATTGCTCTGCGTGGAATTTCTATAACTGTAGCCATGAAAAAAGCAATTACATAAATAGCATTTTCTTCAAGACCTAAATAGCCTGTTACCATTAACTGATCTATTTGAAGTACGATGACTGAGCCAACTGCTCCGGCCATAATATAAATCATATATTTTAACAGTTCTTTTAAAAAAGCCTTATCTATCTGAAAAATGGAATAATTGAAATGTAACTGACCTTTAAAAATTAGGAATATGATTAATAAAGAAAGGCTTAAGGCATAGCTTAAAACGGCATAATTAAGAAACCATTGAAAGGAGATAACTTCCGTAAAATAAAGTAAGCCTAATAAACTCACTACTATTCTTAAAAGAAACTCTTTCATAAAAGTAGGAACAACTATGTTCATAAGCGCTTTATAATAAGCTTCAAAAATAGCTATATATACCATTAATACGGCCAAAATTAGTATCAACCAGTAATGATCAATTAACTCGGCCGCATTTTTTTGGAAAAAGGAAAATACCCAGTCGTCCACTAATTGAAATAGGAGCAGAAACACTATCACAGTGAAAAAACCAAGAATAAAAATCAGGCTTAAAAAGCGTCCAGCAGTTTTTTTGCTTTTACTAAAACGGGGAAAATACCTTAAAGTGCTTCTGCCTAATCCTGCTTGTGCAAATGGAGCCAAAAGGATGGCCATTGAAAAAACAGCTTTAAATAAACCTAATTCTTTTGTTGTAAAGAACTGAGGGAACAGAAAAATCATATTAACCGCACCGATAAGCACACCAATATAGCTGATGGCCGAAGCATAAGCACTTTGTTTGACTACTATTCCCAATTGTTTAAATTTTAATGAAACTGAAATTTAACAAGATGCATCCAATTAACCTGAGTTAGATTTTAAAAATTTACCTAAAACTACATTAGGACGTCATCTCGGAAATTTTCTTTTTAAATTTTCCAAAAAAAAGAAAATTGTCCGTGATCTCAATAATAATTCAGCATGAGATACCGGATAAATTAAGACTTTTGAAAAAATAAGTCTTAATTTTCCGGCATGACGGCATTTTATAGCAATCGAACTCAGGTAATTAATAAATAATTATTGCTGATTATAATCAGTGGATTAAAAATTTCAGGATTAATAAGGATTGATTAGTTTTGGCTTATGGAACAAAACGTCAATAAAGAATTGAAAATAATAGAGTGTCCGCGTGATGCCATGCAGGGTTTACATGAGTTTATTCCTACAGCCCAAAAAATAGCCTATCTAAATCAATTACTAAAAGTAGGGTTTGATACTATTGATGCAGGTAGTTTTGTTTCTCCAAAAGCTATCCCTCAATTGCGCGATACAGCGGAGGTTTTTGATAATATAGACTTATCAGAAACAAAATCTAAAATATTGGCCATTGTAGCGAATCAAAGAGGGGCAGAGTCAGCCGTTCAGTTTCCTCAGATCGATTATTTAGGCTATCCGTTGTCATTATCCGAAACGTTTCAGCAGCGGAATACTAACCGCTCAATTGCTACGGCTATGGAGGATCTTAAAGCTATTCAAACACTTTGTGTAAAACATGAAAAAACCTTGGTGGTTTATTTATCCATGGGGTTTGGTAATCCTTATAATGACCCTTACAATGCCTCTTACATTGAAGAGTTTGTACAAAAGCTAAAAGAAATGGATGTATCCATTATATCATTGGCCGATACTATAGGAGTATCCAATCCTGAAAATATATCATGGATATTCAACGAAATTATTCCTAAATATCCAAAGATAGAATTTGGAGCACATTTACACAGTACCCCAGAAACCATAGAGGAAAAAGTTGAGGCTGCATTTAAAGCCGGTTGCAAAAGGTTCGATGGTGCCATAAAAGGATATGGAGGTTGCCCTATGGCGGAAGATGATTTGGTGGGCAATATGGCTACTGAACAAATGATCAGCTATTTTCAGAAAGAAGGCGTGAACCTACATCTAAATTTATCAGCTTTTAATGAAGCACAAAAAATGGCGAGCAGTGTTTTTCCTTTATAATTACTTTTAAATTATTTTAGAATAAATTACTAAAAAAACAGCAGGGAAAAATCCCTGCTGTTTTCGTATACGACTAAAAATTATCAAAGTCAGGTTCTTCACCTTCGTCATAATCATCTTCGTCATAATCATCAATGTTTTTAAACTTGATGTCGTAGTCACCGTCGTCATCATCTTCGAAGTCATCGAGATCATCATCCCCGATTTCATCGTCCTGATCAACATCCAGGGAATCAGTATCATCCCAATCGTTTTCCTCTTCATCATATTCGTCAAACCTGTCGAAATTTGATGCCTGTTTAAGAGCCATTTTTGTTTTTATTTTGCATTTTATTACGGTATAAAATTAATCGTGTTTTTGAATAAACAAGATATTTTCTGAAATTATTTTTAATTTTTTCGATTAACTTTACGGGTACCAATTTCTAAGCCTAACCTCTATTTTATTATTGTTTTTTTCTACTATATTTTTGAACATTTTAATATCCGCCAATCCATTTTTACCCCTAAAATGATATGGGTAAACAACAGCTGGTTTAAAAGCCAAAACAGCATCCGAAGCTTGCTCAACTGACATAGTATAAGGTAAATTCATGCAAACAAAAGCAATATCAATTCCCTGTAAATTTCTCATCTCAGGAATATCTTCAGTATCACCGGAAATATATACCTTCTTACCACCTAAAGTTAATATATAGCCGTTTCCACGCCCTTTGGTATGGCGGGATTCGCTGTTTTCAGGTAGGTTATACATAGGGATTGCCTCTATTTCTATAGAGTTAATTTTGGTGATTTCTCCATTGTTTAAAATGATTTTCTTCTCAGAAGAAATATCCTCCATTTGCTCAGAAACAGCCTGAGGAATGATAAATTTGGTATTTTCAGTGTTAAGCTGGTCTAATGTGGCCTTATGTAGGTGATCTCCATGAATATCAGTAATCAAAATTAGATCTGGAGAAGAAAGGTTCTTAAAATTATTAGCTCCTCCGTAAGGATCTACATAAATAGTGATGTCATTATAAGTAAGTACCAGGCTGCCGTGTAAGATAGGTGTGATTTTTAAATCACCTCCATTTGTGGGAAATATGTCCTGCGCATACAATTGAGTGCTGATAAGGAATAATAGAGGAAGTAACTTTTTCATAGTTATTTTATTAATGATTTTCAAGATTAAAACACTAATATTTTGGATTAAAAGTGAATTATAGACCAAAACATTTGTGCATGAATACCTTCTTATTAATTCTGAATAACTATTTGTTTTACGATATGTTTTTTATTGATTTCAATATGAATAAAGTATATCCCGGATGGTATACCATTAAGATCTACTGAAGTTGGATTTCCTTCAATTATCTTTACAGCTTGGCCTAATGAATTATTAATTCTAATTTTATTAATGAATTCGTTACTTGTATTCCGAATATTGATGATGTTTTTTGCGGGATTTGGGAAAATAACAATCTCTTTATCTAGCTCATCCTGATTAGAAAGAATAGATATTGAAGCTTCCAAAACTTCAGTGTAATTAGAATTTAAACCATCTCTTACAGCATAAACTCTGTATTGATAGGTGCTGTTTAAATCAGGTAATTTATCCTGATAGGAAGTAGAGTTTTTAGCTAAATTTGCAATTATTTCGAATTTTTCATTTCCTACTACAGATCTTTCTACTATATAAGCAGTTTCATCATCAGCTACATCGCTCCAGCTTAATAATACATTAGCATCTCCAGCATAGCTCAAAGAAAAAGCTTCTGGTTTTGCAGGTGGTAAATCAACACCCGTGGCACAAATTTCCAATTCCCAATTAGTAAGGTTTCCTCCGTCCTGGTCAACAACATCTGATATGATGAGAGTCCAATCGCCTCTCATGTCTTCTCCAATAAAAGGAGATAAAGGAGATAAAGGGTTATAAACTCCCCCATCAATTGGTGGGCATGGGAGATTTGATGCCTCAGCTATATCGCTTAATGAAAGGTTAAAATCATTTTCACCTCCACAGATTTTATCTATTAATACAACTTCTGTTCCCAAAGGGCTTTGTAATGTTATTACCAGGTCAGAAATATAGCTATGTGTAATTTTTAAATTTTGTAGGCTTATAAAATCTATTGTCCCACTTTCTGCAATAGTTAAAGTTGATCTTACTGTTGCTGCCGATGTAGGTATTGTAATAGGAACATCTGCACTTGTCCGGCTAAAACAAACGAAATCTTTGGTAGTGAAATTAACTTCAGCGTAAGGGCTTTCACCACACAAATTTTTTGCTTTAAGCCTGATAAAATATTGCGTATTGCCATTTAAAAGACTTTTTGGTGTGTAAGAGGTTTGATTATAATCAGCAACACTTTCAACTATATTACTAAAATTTATATCAGTGGCAATTTGAAGGTCATATAATGCCTCCAGATTATCAGATTCCCAATTGATAAATGGTAATACTCCTTCAGTTGACGAATTATCGGTAGGAGATACAATTGTAGGAGCCACCGGATTATTCAAAATAACAGCAGAAACAGATTCATTTTTCGTGATACTTCCTGAACTGGTATTGATACCGAATGATACCATCCCTGTACTGACTGCGGTATTATTAATCGTTAAAATAGTGCTTTCACCAGGTAAAACAGTAGAATTACTAAAACTCGCATTGAAACCTGGTGGTAAATTAGCAGTACTAAAACTGATTACTTCATTATAATTGAAAAACGATTCAGTATTTATAGTGATTACTATATTATCCTCAGGACAATATTTCTCTTTATTAAAGTTTACTGTAAAATTATAGGTAGGATCAGTAGTTTCTGTAATACTGAAATTACTGCTGCTAATGTTAAAGAAGATATTGTCAGCTGCTGCTACTTTAATTCTTGCGGTTGAAGTATTTACATTAGTTAGCGTCACATTTTCACTCCCATCATTTGGAGTATTTTCTTTCAGAAGTTCAGTGAAAGACTGTCCCCCATCTAAAGATAAATAGATATTCACCAGTTGGCTGTTAACAGGAGCCACATTAGTATTTGCTACATCCCAACTTACAGATAAAGTAGAAAGACCATTAAATGACCCTGATATATCTCCCACTAAAAATGGGCCAGCATCTTCTGTTGCCGTAAAACTAATTTCATCATAATCTACTCCTGAAACTATCTGATTATCCCTGGCTATTAATCTAAAAGTCAGATCTCTTGAATAGGTGGGTAGTAACTCACCAATTGTTTGGGTGCCATTTATAACATCAGATATTTGGGGGAAAATCCTAAAAGAATCAGCTGTTGGTGCAAAGGTTCGGAATATTGGTGCATTATCGACGGGACTGTTCGGGCTACCCGCCGGGCCTAAATTAAATTGTTCCCATACATAACTTATCTCATCACCATCAGGATCGCTTGCGGAACCATTGAGTTGAAATGGTGTATTAACAGGAATAGTGAAGCCTCCTGTTCCCGCATTAACAATTGGTAAATTATTTCCGGTATTAGTTATTTCTGCACATGTATTACCATTGGCATCTTGTGAATAAGCATTAATATAATCCAGGCTGTTCACATGGAAATAAGCATCACTGTTGTTTTGAATATTATCGCTACCGCAAATACCTGCATAGGCCATTATAGTGGTGCCACTTCCAGGCTCGTAAGCTGTATTGCTATTTCTGTTATTTCCTGAGCATGAACCCACCTCTCCGTTAAAAGTGTGGGGAGCACCAAATTGGTGACCAATTTCGTGCGCAACATAATCCACATCAAATGGATCACCCACAGGATTATTGGTACCTGTTACTCCTTTGGCTTTTGAGCTGGTGCAAATTGCACCTAATTGTGCCAAGCCACCTGCTCCCGTGGTAAACCCATGTCCAACATCATAGTTGGAAGAACCAATTATTTCATCTATTTCAGTTTGAAGCTCGTTGAGCATTGCACCGGCATCGTTATTTGAAAAAGGATCAGTATCCCCATCAGTAAAAATTATTTGATCGTTATTATCAACCAAAATAAATTTTATAGCCACATTCTTTTCATAAATACCACTTACACGGTTAATGGTTGTAACAATCGCAGCTAAAGCATCCGCTACAGTGCCACCATGAAATTGAGTATATTCTCCTGTTGCCGCTACAGCCAATCTGTAGGTGCGTAATTCATCCCCTGCAGGCCTGCTGAAATTGCCGGTTTCCACTTTTTGCTTTACAGCTTCAAAAGCGGCTCTGTTATATATAATTGGTTCACCTTCTTCAAAGGATCGGGATTTCTCCGTTTGTTCAAGATCTTTTCTATAATATACCTGATAGCCTTTATTATCTCCATTTTTTACAGGATCAATAAAAAACTGTCCTTCCTTAGAGAAAACCATTCCATGAAAACCTTTGGGAGTTAAATCCATCCGGATGACATCTCCAGTTTTTAGGTTTCTGCCAGTATAGGTTTTTATATTAGGGTACTTGGCCGCTAATTTATCCGACATGACAGGTGTTTCTGTTAAAAGAAATTCGCCGACAGTTCCATCAGGGTAGGGGACCGTAATTGTTTTATTTGTAGATTTTGAGACTGATTTTAAAGATTGATCAAGTTGGTCAACTTCGAGGACATAATACTTTGCCTGATTTACTGGTATTTTGCGTATTTGATTTTGTGAGCCTTCTTTGTCGTTTAAAGTCCAGAGCTTTTGATTTTGTCCAACGGCGTCAAAACCAGCTAATATAGAAATGGCAAGAATAAGTGTTTTAAGTATGATTTTACTCATAATATGGCTTTTTTGGTAAGGGGTTGATATATATTATATCTCCAAATATATTTAAATTTAAAACAAATGTTTCTATAAGACCCGTCAATATCTGCACCTGATGATTAACGCAAATTAAAATGGTAAAATTCCTTTCTTTAAATTTTGTACTAAAAAATGATTCTTAAATAGTGTAAGCTGACCGAATTGACTGAAGAAAAAATAGTATGGTGACTATTATGATAAAAATGGAAGGAATGCCAAACTGTACAAAAAACAACAAAAAATGGCGTAATAATATTTATGAATAGGCTTCATTGGTTGTTGATTTTGTCAAGCCATATAAAGCTGCATGTAATTGAAAGAAGGTAATTAAAGCACCAGCTGAAAAAGCAGGTATGGTAAAAATTTACCAATCTAAATAAAACCATTTGGTGAAAGACAAGTCTTCCATATATCTAATACGTTCTTTAAAAATAATGATTTTTAAAGAAGGAAAAATTATCCGGCGCTTACTTCATCTTTATCGCTAACAAAAAGACTCAGTATTCCGGCTAATATCATGGAGGCACCGCCTACTATTAATGCATAAATAGCATCGTTGTTAAAGAAATTTCTCAGAATCAAGCCTAACAATCCTGCGGCGACAATTTGTGGTATAACAATAAAAAAGTTAAATACGCCCATATAATACCCCATTTTTTCTGCAGGTAAAGCAGTAGAAAGCAAAGCATATGGGATTGATAAAATACTGGCCCATGCAATACCAACGCCTACCATAGAATAAATCAACAAGTCAGGGTCGTTAATATAGAAAATTGAAATTAGGCCTATCCCACCACAGAATAAAGCAATTAAATGGGCCATCCTTCTGCCGACCATTTTAGCCAGGCGCGGCAACATAAATGCGGCAAGGGCAGCCACTCCATTATAAACGGCAAAACATATCCCTACCCAGTCAGCACCTTCATTGTATAAAGCCGAACTGGTATCAGTAGTTCCATAAACGTGCTCTGTAATGGCCGGTGTGGTATAAATCCACATAGAAAATAGGGCAAACCAAGAGAAAAACTGTACAAAAGCCAGTTGAACCATTGTTTTCGGCATTTTGAAGATGCCCAGAAATGATTCTGCTAAACCTCCAAAAACACCTTTTTCGCTGTTCTCTTTTTTAAGAAGCTCAATATCTTCCGGTGGATATTCTTTAGTGTTAAATACTGTCCACATTACAGCGGAAAAGAAAGCGATACCTCCTAAATAAAAGGACCACTTTACGGAATCAGGAATTTCACCCGGAGGAGCAGTATTGCTCATACCAATCCAGTTGGTAAATACATACGGAAGCATAGAAGCAATAACAGCACCTACGCCAATGAAAAAACTTTGCATGGCAAATCCTGCGGTTCGTTGATCACCAGGAAGCATATCGCCCACAAAGGCCCTAAAAGGTTCCATGCTGATATTGATGGAACCGTCCATTAACCATAGCATGCCTACGGCTACCCATAATTCAGGAGAATTGGGCATGATAAAGAGTGCTATGGAGGCTAAAATAGCTCCAATGGCAAAAAATGGTCTTCTTCGGCCCCATTTTGGAGACCAGGTGCGATCGGAATAATAACCTACTATGGGTTGCACCAATAATCCTGTAACCGGAGCGGCCAGCCAAAGAATAGGTAGGCTATCCTTATCTGCTCCTAAGGTTTCAAAAATACGGCTTACATTGGCATTCTGTAAGGCAAACCCAAATTGGATGCCTAAAAACCCAAAACTCATATTCCATATTTGCCAAAAGCCGAGCTTCGGCTTTTTAGAGGTTATTGATACGCTTTCCATTAATTTGTAAGGGAGTTTTGAGTAAGAATTTTATAGGACCAGCTGTCCAACGTAATTTCCTCTTCATTAAATGTAATAGTTGAATCAGAGCCGATGCTGTTATACTTTTTATCATGATAAGATTTATCAATAATAAAAGGCTGAACAGTATCGGATAAATTTAAAATAACAATCACTTCATTATCTTCTTTTTGGCGACTGAAGGCATAAATATTTTCAGTATTATGTGTTGTATTTATTCTTGTTGCTTTTGCACCAAAAGCACCATTCCAAAGAGCAGGGTTGTCTTTTTTCAGTTGAAGCAATTGTTTATAAAATTCCTCGTATTCAAGTGTTGTCCAATCGATGCTGTCTTTATCAAAGAAAGAAAGGCGTTTATCGAGTCCTGCTTCCTGGCCGCTGTAAATGAGCGGCATTCCTTTTATGGTGGATGTTAATACTGCTAAAGCTTCATAGGCTTTACCCATTCTTTCAAAAACGGTACCGCTCCATGAGTTTTCATCATGATTTGAGGTGAAATACATGCGGAAATCAGCTGCATCATACCGTTTATTATCTTTTTCCAGATAAGCCTGAAGTGAATCTGCATTGGCTTTTCCTTTGGCTAAATCATTTAACAAATGATGAAATTCCCAGCCATATGTCATGTCAAATCCGATATCATGCATTTCAGGTTCATTCCATTCTGCCAACATAAAAACATCCTTAAAAGCTTCTAAAGAGTCAATAGATGTTTGCCAAAATTTGTTTGGTACCATCCCGGCCATGTCGCATCTGAAACCATCAATATCGGTTTCAGTAAGCCACCATTTCATTTCGCTGGTCATAGCTTGGTGCAATTCAGGATTATCGTAATTCAAATCTGCCACATCTGTCCAGTCTTCCACAGGAGCCACCCTATTGCCTAAGGAATCTTTGGTATAAAACTCAGGATGATCTTCTGACCAGGGATGGTCCCAGGCTGTATGATTTGCCACCCAATCCAGAATTACGATCATATCTAATTCATGGGCTTTCACCACAACGGATTTAAAATCTTCTATAGTACCGAAATCAGGATTGATTGCTGTATAATCTCTGATTGAATAGTAGCTTCCAAGAGGTCCTTTTCGGTTCTTTTCACCAACCGGCTGTACAGGCATAATCCATAAAATATCCACACCCATATTTTTAAGACGCTCCATATGTGGTAAAAAAGCATTTAATGTGCCTTCCGGGGTATATTGCCTGATATTCACTTCATAAATATTCATATCCTTAGCCCTTTCAGGAAAAGATGTGGTAGTTTCCCCCTCTTTTATTAGTGTAGAACTTTGACATGATGTTATTATTAAAAGAGCCATCAAT
>JBEPWY010000105.1:0-10239 GCA_041642185.1 Marivirga sp. | reverse complement strand
ATCCGGGTGATTTCGAAGTGAAAACCTGTTTACACTCTGTTAGTTATGCCGGATTCTGGCGTGGCCAGGCATTCCTGACAGTCGATGAATTCTTAATTAAAGCCAAAGAATTGGTAAAAGGAGAGGATAAACAAGAACTGAATAAATGGTTGTCTGAAACAGAATTTGATAAGACCGAAAAGGTTGAAGCTGTCAAAAAAATCTACCAGAATTTAAATATTAAAGAGCTTTCGGAAGCCAAAATGGATGAATATTTTCAGAAAGGTTTAGAGAACCTGACTTCCATTAAAGGCAATGAAAAACAAAAACAATTACTATCAGAATTTTTTCAATACTTGATCAAAAGAGAACATTAAATGAGCATTACTTTAATTATCATCATCGTAACATCTATTATTTCTATTTGGGCATTCAGTAATCCGGATAAGCAAAGGGCATTATTGATGAATCCCTATCAGATAGTGCATAATAATCAGTACTATAGATTAGTAACCTCAGGTTTTTTGCATGCGGATTATGTGCATTTAATTTTTAATATGCTCACCCTGTTTTTCTTTGGAGGAATAGTGGAAGCTTATTTTAATAGTATATCTGAATACGGGACTTTACTTTATATTATGATGTATTTAGTTGGGATAATAGTCTCAGATATATCTACTGTTCTAAAATATAAACATAGTCCTCATTATAATGCATTGGGTGCTTCAGGCGCTGTTTCTGCCGTGGTATTCAGCAGTATATTATTCAACCCTTTAAATGAATTATGTTTATATGGGCTGTTGTGTTTGCCGGGATTTATTTTCGGGGTTTTATATGTGCTTTATTCCTACTATCAAGGTAAAAGAATGTCAGATAACATCAATCATGATGCCCATCTATATGGAGCTGCCTTTGGTGTTTTATTTACTATAGCTGTATGGCCGGGTGTATTACCTCATTTTATAGAGCAATTATCAAATTTTAGCTTGTTTTAAAATTGGTGATGGGGTTAATAAAGTTTGAAGTTAATGGGTGTTGAGGTTTTTAAGTGAATAGTGTTGATTTACAACGCTTTATAATTCTTTAATTTCAGCACCCCTATTCTAGTTGCTTGCTAACAAGCGTCATTAGCCACCTCAAAACCTGTGAACCTGCAAACTAGTCAACCCGCCAATTTGTATAAGTGCCAACTTCTCCACGTCGTCACCCAAACACATCAACACCTGCTACCATTTATCAATTAAAGAGGTGAATAATTCCAATCTTTTCTTAACTTTCCTATCAAATTATCAAATCATTTAAAATTTCTTAATTATGCGAAATATACTTAAATGGCAGGTTCTAATACTGCTGTCCTTTTTAAGTTTCTCCGCTTTGGCTCAGGAGAAACAAACATTTTCCACCTTTGAGGAGGCAATGGCAGGTGTGCGACCATTCTATGGGAATGCGGGGCCTGAAAATGTTAACTGGATTAATGACGGTGAGGCCTATTCTTTTACGGAACGTAATGATGAAGGTGCACAATTAATTAAAACCTTTAACCCTGATACCAATGAGGAAAAACTGGTTTTCAGTACTGAAGGTTTAACCATACCAAACTCTGATAAAGCTTTTGAGTATGTTTCATTTCAATGGTCAGACGATTCACAGTACTTATTGTTCCAAACAAATTTCCGTCCGGTATGGCGCCGATCAGGTATCTCAGATTATTTCTATTATTCTATAGCAGACAAAACTTTAAGTTTAGTAGCTAAAGATGCACAAACGGCTGAGCTTTCTCCAAACGGAAAAAAAGTGGGTTATGAAAGAGGAGGTAATCTTTTTGTTTTTGATCTATCAGAAAAAAAGGAAACCCAATTGACTGAAGACGCAGAGGATGGTCTTTATAATGGCCGTTTTGGTTGGGCTTATGAAGAAGAATTTGGTTTGGCCCAGGCTTGGGAGTGGTCGCACGATAGCGAATACATTGCTTTCTGGCAGTCAGATGAGCGTGATGTGCCTATTTTTCAAATGACAGATTATGAAGGTACTCATAAAGAATGGGTGAAGTTACCCTATCCACAAGTGGGAGATACAAACCCGAGTGTAAAAATAGGAGTGATCAATATTGCTAAGAACTCCAAAGAGTGGATGGATGTTCCATTAGATGAAGGGTATATTCCTAGAATTTACTGGACGGCTGAGAAAGCTAAATTGGCAGTAATGCAAATGAACAGGGCTCAAACTGAAATGAGAATTTATATGACCGATGCCAATTCAGGTAAAGCAAATAAAATTCTTGAAGAGACTTCTGATGCATGGATTGATGTTTTTGATTTCTTTGCAGGTATTATGCACTATGCCTTCTTTCCAAAAGATGCTAAGGAGTTTTTCTGGATCACCGATAAAGATGGTTATGCTCATATCTATCGCTACGATTATACTGGAAAATTACTTAACCGCGTTACCTCAGGCGAGTTTGAGGTAGTATTTGTTCATGCTGTTGATGGCAAGAAAAAGAAAATTTACTATAGCTCTACTGAGGATTCTCCTTTAGAAAGGCAATTATATGTTGTGAATTTTAACGGTAAAGGCAAAAAGAAGCTAACTGAATTGACTGGAAGGCACAATATAGATATGGCACCCGAAGCTACTTATTATATTGATAAGTTTTCAAATGTAAATACACCCCCAAAAATAGAATTGCGGAGTGCTTCAGGTAAATTGGTGAAAATTTTGGAAGAGAATAAATCAATAGAAGAAGCATTGGGTAATGTCAATTTTGTTAAACCAGAACTTAGTCAGTTCACTAACAGAAGCGGTGATATAATTGATTTAGCTATTTATAAGCCTGTAGGATTTGAGTCAGGTAAAAAATACCCGATGGTAATTGATATATACGGTGGGCCTGGAGCTCAGTCGGTATACAATCAATGGGGAGTAAGTGCATGGCATCAGTACCTGGCCCAAAATGGTTATGTAGTAATTCAGCTAAATAACAGAGGTGGAGGAGGCTATGGCCGTGAATTC
Organism: Marivirga sp.; assembly: GCA_041642185.1. Classification (GTDB taxonomy): domain Bacteria; phylum Bacteroidota; class Bacteroidia; order Cytophagales; family Cyclobacteriaceae; genus Marivirga. The sequence continues at coordinate 7,251 of JBEPWY010000105.1, read as the reverse complement.
GAAAAGATAGTTTACAAAAATCTGGGTCATGCTGAAGGTGAAGATTTTGCCGATGCTGCAAAGTATATGGCTGAACAAGGTTACGTTGATGCAGACAAAATAGCTATCAGAGGTCATAGTTATGGTGGTTATATGTCCAGCTTTGCTATATTAAATCACCCTGATGTGTTTAAAGTAGCTTTAGTAGGTGCTCCTGTAACTGATTGGAGATTGTACGATAGTATTTACGCAGAACGATATATGGGCTTGAAGGAAGATAATGACGAAGGTTATATTAGCTCATCCTCTACTACTTATGCTAAAAACCTTGAGGGGCATATGTTTATTGCGCATAGTACCATGGACGAAAATGTGCATGTACAAAACACCTTTCAATTAGTGAAAGCGTTGATTGATAATGGGAAAGACCATGATTTAAAAATATTCCCTCCAGGTGCACATGGTGTAGCTTATAACTACCCAAGTTATTTGTTGTTAATGAATAATTATATTAATTATTTGGAGAGGTATCTGAAATAAGAAATAAATCTTAAAAAAATATATCAAAAAAAAGCCGTGATTTTCATCACGGCTTTTTTGTTTTAGTAGCTAGAGCCGGCTTCGTTAAAAAGAGCGAACATTCCTGCTCCGAATATTAAACTGAATAAAATGCCCAAAGCGAATATTATCACGAAAAGTAATAGAGCAGCTTTTGCATAATTAGATTTATTGACATTGGTGCCATCGCTAAATGCCCAAACTAAAAGCATGATAAAACCAATAAATGGTATACTGGTAATAATTAAAGTGATAAGCCAATCTTTGGTAGATAAGGCTGAAGTGTCTTTTTGAATTTGATTCCCTGTAGTTTCCATGTTTTTCAGTTAATTAGATTGTAAAAATGTTAAAATTCAATCAATTATAAGGAATTTAATAATAATTACGAAATTATAATGTAATTAATACTGAAACGAATGTTAAAATCGAGCTCGTTTTCTTATTTATAAGTAAGAAAATTACAACCTTCTGTAGAGGGTGATTTGCTTTTTTGTTGCGCTGGATAAAAAAGTTTTTTCTCCCTTAATAAACACTATTTACTCTGAAGGAAGTACAACCCTTATAGTTCAAGCTTAGTGCTTAAAACCGTAAGGATGCTAAGAATAACTCTCTGCACTCACATTTTTAAAACCTACAGTGTTCATGCTGGATTTATGACAAAAAAAAGCCTGTAACAAATAAATGCTACAGGCTTTTTGTAAGGTAAATACCTTAATTAGTTAACTGGCTCAATAGATACATAAGATCTATCTTTTCTTCCTTTTTTGAAAGTTACCACACCATTTGTTAAAGCAAATAGAGTATGATCTTTACCAATGCCTACATTTTCTCCCGGGTGATGAGCGGTTCCACGCTGACGAACAATGATATTGCCCGCTATAGCAGCTTGTCCACCATATATCTTCACACCTAATCTCTTACTTTCCGACTCTCTTCCGTTTTTGGAACTACCGGCTCCTTTTTTATGTGCCATGGTTTTATCTTAGTTTGAAATTGTTTCGATTAATATTTTTGTGAAATCCTGACGATGTCCGTTTCTCTTCTTATAACCTTTTCTTCTTTTCTTCTTGAAAACGATTACTTTGTCGCCTTTTACATGTCCAAGGATTTTCCCTGATACTTTGGCTCCTTTTACTAAAGGTGCACCTACTTCGACTTTCCCTGCATTGTCTAATAACAATACTTTATCGAACTCTACGGAAGCGCCGTCCTCACCCTCCATTAATGGAGCGTAAACGAACTGGTCTTGTGTTACTTTGAACTGCTTTCCGGCTATGTCTACTATTGCGTACATGAAATAATGATTATTATTTATAAAATTCCCCAAAAGGAATGCAAAGATAGGAATATAATTAATAGTTGCAAAACATATCGCCTTTATACACCTTAAAATCTTTCAGTGCACTTCTTAACATTGTAAAAGCGATATTATAATTGCTTGTTTTTTATCAAAAGTGAAGCGGTTAAAGCGTTTAAATCATTTAAAGATATTTTATAGCTTAAAAACCGCTTGCTATGCTTGCTTTGTTCGCTTCTTTTACTTTACTTTATAGGTAATTAGTCGTTCGAAATCCTTTACAAATGAAACTAAATATACCTGAGAAATACACCGATCTGTATGTGAAAGCTTTAAAAGAGAAAAAGCAGACTTTACAATTGAAAATTAATCAATTTAAAGCAGAAATCAATGAGATTGATGTGCATTTGGATTCACTTTTGAACTTGCCACTTTTTCAGGAAAATGAGTCACAAAACCTCATGCACCAGAAAACGAATACCTACCATGATCAATGGCCCTGGACAAAAAAAATCGCCTATTTCATAGATTTCAGGAAGAAAATGGTAAAAACCATGGAAGTTGTGGAGTTTATAATGGAGAAAGAACCGGAACTCAATAAGTCCAAGGTAAGGAGCTCAGTTTCAGCTGCCTTATCTAATAAAATGAAGAAAGGAGGCTATAGAAAGTTTGAAGACCCTGTAACAGGCAATACCTACTATGGCCCTGTTACTTTCTTCCTTAATCAGCATGAACCCCACATAGAATATATGCCGGAAGATCTGAAAGAGAGACTTTTATATAATAAATAAAGGTGTAATGTTTGCCGCTATTTCTCATCTTAACTCGATTTTTTCGCTTGTACCTGTGGAAAACTTTTTAATATTTTTACGATCTTCCTCTAGCACTAAATCAGGCCTAAGTATATTTGAAATAAATACAATTAAAGTGTTGTAAAACAGATTGTTAAGGACTTATCCACAAGCGAATGTCTGTAACTTTACTGCCTTTGATTTATCAACTTCATTGCCAATATTTGTAAAGACGAAAGACAAAATAAGGGGAAAATATTTGGCTTTTCAGCTCGTAACATTTTGTATCTAGTTTATACAGAATTATTTAACATTCATTTACTCCTTATTTTCTGTAAAGATATTTAACAAATTAAAAATTATTAGAAATGAGTGATGTAATAAACCAGTTGGACGAACCAATCTTAAAGGAAAACAAAGACCGCTTTGTGTTATTTCCTATTCAACATGCAGACATTTGGGAATATTACAAAAAAGCAGAAGCCAGTTTTTGGACTGCTGAAGAAATTGACCTTAGCCAGGATCAGAAAGACTGGGACAATCTAAGCGATAACGAAAGATACTTTATAAAGCATGTTTTGGCTTTCTTTGCAGCTAGTGATGGTATAGTAAATGAAAATCTTGCTGAAAACTTTGTTGCTGAGGTACAATATACTGAAGCTAAATTTTTCTACGGTTTTCAGATTGCCATGGAAAATGTTCATTCTGAAACTTATTCTCTATTAATAGACACTTATGTAAAAGACAATAAAGAGAAGAGTAAATTATTCAATGCCATTGACACAATGGATTGTGTAAAGAAAAAAGCAGACTGGGCCTTGCGTTGGATTGACGAAGGATCATACGCCGAAAGATTAATAGCTTTTGCCGCTGTGGAAGGTATTTTCTTCTCGGGTAGTTTCTGCTCTATTTTCTGGTTAAAGAAAAGAGGCTTAATGCCTGGCTTAACTTTCTCCAATGAATTAATTTCAAGAGATGAAGGCTTGCATTGTGATTTTGCTTGTCTCTTATATAACAGTCACCTTAAAAATCAACTACCAAAACAAACTGTAACTGATATTATTGCCGATGCGGTAAGAATAGAGCAGGAATTTGTGACTGAATCACTACCTGTTAATTTAATTGGTATGAATGCTGATTTAATGTGCGAGTATATTGAATTTGTAGCAGACAGGTTATTGACTGAGTTAGAATGCCCGAAATTATATAATGCAACCAATCCATTCGATTTTATGGAAATGATATCCCTGCAAGGAAAAACCAATTTCTTTGAGAAAAGAGTAGGCGATTACCAAAAAGCAGGAGTGATGAAAAAAGACGATGATAACCAGGCGAGGTTCTCATTGGATGAGGACTTTTAGTTCAGGGTACATCATCCCGGCAAAATAGCTGGGATCTCCTTTTAATAGAAGGGGTTTTGTTTTCTCCGCAAAGCCGGTGAGAATAGTCAAAAAAAATATTAAAGAACCTTAAATCTTACAATTAAAAATGTTAGTAGTAAAAAGAGATGGACGCAGGGAATCCGTCAAATTTGATAAAATTACCGCACGTATTGAGAAATTATGCTACGGACTGGATCTGAACTACATCCAGCCGATTGATGTGGCTCGTAAAGTGATTAATGGTATTTATGATGGCGTAAGTACTCAGGAACTGGACAATCTTGCAGCAGAAACTTCTGCTTCAATGACAGTAAAGCATCCTGATTATGCTAAGCTGGCGGCGCGTATTGCCATTTCAAACCTTCATAAAAATACCAGTAAGTCTTTTTCAAGCACTATGAAAAGGCTTTACACTTATGTAGATGCCAAAACAGAACAGAATGCGCCTTTACTTTCGACAGAAACTTATGGTATCGTAAAAAAGCATGCCGCTCAACTGGACTCGGCTATTATTTATGACCGCGATTTCGGTTATGATTATTTCGGTTTTAAAACACTTGAAAGATCATACCTGATGAAGGTGGACGCCAAAATTGTTGAGCGTCCTCAGCATATGTTGATGCGTGTTTCAATCGGTATTCATGGAGAAGATATTGATGCAGCCATCAAAACTTATAATTTGATGTCCGAGAAGTGGTTCACTCATGCTACCCCTACGCTTTTCAATGCAGGTACGCCTAAGCCACAGTTATCTTCTTGCTTCCTTTTAACTATTCAGGATGACAGTATAGATGGTATTTACGATACTTTGAAACAAACTGCCAAGATTTCCCAATCTGCAGGTGGTATAGGGCTAAGCATTCATGATGTAAGAGCTACAGGGTCATATATTAAAGGTACCGGTGGTGTTTCCAATGGTATTGTACCGATGTTAAGAAACTTCGACATGACTGCTCGTTACGTTGATCAGGGTGGTGGAAAAAGAAAAGGTAGTTTTGCTATCTATCTTGAGCCTTGGCATGCTGATATTTTCGCTTTCCTTGACTTGAAAAAGAACCATGGTAAGGAAGAAATGCGCGCTAGGGATTTGTTCTATGCTTTGTGGATTTCTGATTTATTCATGAAAAGAGTGGAAGCTGATGCGGATTGGACCTTATTCTGTCCGAATGAAGCTCCGGGACTTGCTGATGTTTATGGTGAAGACTTTGAGAAACTTTACGAAAAATATGAGCGTGAAGGAAAAGGTAGAAAAACTGTTAAAGCTCAGGATTTATGGTTTGAAGTATTGGAATCTCAAATTGAGACAGGTACTCCTTATATGTTGTACAAAGATGCAGCTAACAGAAAATCTAACCAGAAGAATTTAGGTACTATCAAATCTTCCAATTTGTGTACTGAAATAATGGAGTATACCTCTAAAGATGAAGTAGCAGTTTGTAACCTGGCATCTCTGGCTTTACCTATGTTTGTAACTAAGGACGAGCAGGGTAATAATACATTCGACCATGACAAATTATACGACATCACTTATACAGCCACTAAAAACCTGAACAAGGTAATAGATGTTAATTTTTACCCTGTTATAGAGGCGAAAAACTCCAATGAACGCCATAGACCAATAGGTTTAGGTGTTCAGGGATTAGCTGATGCATTTATATTAATGCGTTATCCTTTTGATTCTCCTGAAGCGCGTAAATTGAACAAGGATATATTCGAAACTATGTACTTTGCCTCCATGACAGCTTCTAAAGATTTGGCGGCTGTTGACAGACCTTACCAAACTTACAAAGGTTCACCGGTTTCTAAAGGTATTTTCCAGTTCGATATGTGGAATGTTACCCCTAGCGACAGATGGGATTGGACTTCATTAAAGCAAGAAGTGAAGAAGCATGGTGTGCGTAACTCATTATTGTTAGCACCAATGCCAACGGCTTCTACTTCTCAGATCTTAGGAAACAATGAGTGCTTTGAGCCTTATACTTCTAATATCTACACAAGAAGAACACTTTCAGGCGAGTTTGTGATAGTGAACAAGCATTTGATGCATGATTTAATTGAATTAGGCATCTGGAATGACAATATGAAGAACAAATTGATCGGTGCTAACGGATCTGTTCAGAACATTGAAGGTATTCCGGCACATATTAAGGAGCTATACAAAACTGTTTGGGAAATTTCTCAGAAAGCAGTTATTGATATGGCGGCCGACAGAGGTGCATTTATTTGCCAATCGCAGAGTATGAATGTATTCTTGCAGGATCCTAATTTTGCCAAGCTGACTTCATTGCATTTCTATGCGTGGAAAAAAGGATTGAAAACAGGTATGTACTACCTAAGATCTAAAGCAGCTACAAGTGCTATTCAGTTTACGGTTGATAAATCTCAGTTAGGAGAGCCAAAGCCGGAAACAGAAGTACGTCCGGAGCCAAGAAAAACAACGCCTGCTCTAAAGTCAAACAATGATATGGCATCCAGCTCTGAGGAAGACCTGAGAGCTTTGAAAGAAGCGCAAATGGCTTGTTCATTGGATGATCCTGACAACTGCGATATGTGCGGGAGTTAAGATATAGATTTGAGATGTTGGAGGTTAGATTTCAGACGTCTGGCATAAGAATAAAGATAAAAAGCTATTTGGGAAACCAGGTAGCTTTTTTTATTTTAGAAATTAAGCTATTACATCTTTTAATAATGAAATTCCATTTCATTGGCTAGATTCCCACCTGCGTGGGAATGACGATATTTGTAGGCATTATAGATAATTGCTGTCTCTTTTAAAATGATCCCATTGCTGGTACTTCATCACTTCCCATAAAACTTCATTAGATCGTCTTCCCCATGCAGATGGGGATCTATTGATTTAAGCCATTGGCTTAAACTCCTACTATTAGATATATTCTTCTTAGCTCTTAGGATAATAAAGCATGTAATGGAAAACTGACTACTCTGTTGTTGGTGTTTTCACCAACAACTTTTGTAATATGAAATGTAAGAGTGACATTCTCTTGTTCAACTTTCACTTAATCCTTAATGGGAGGCTAAAGGTTCAAAACTATTAACCTAATGCCTTTAATACTTTGCAACAGGTTTTAATCAAAGATTTTGCGAGCCAGGACTTGTTGGTGAAAACACCAACAAGAGGGGAGAGGGAGATTGGTTAACTTTGTTCTATAAAATAAATTTATTATCAACTTTTAGAGGGTAAGCAGTATCAACCTCAGAAGATACTCTTACCCGAATAAAAGCT
>JBEPWY010000104.1:0-10246 GCA_041642185.1 Marivirga sp. | reverse complement strand
TTTATACCAGCCATATCCAAAATTTCTTTAGCTGCTATAGCCACTTCTATCACTTCTTCAAAAGTATTTTTATCTGTGGGATCCAAATCAATTACCGTAAAATCAGGTAAATCCAATTGTTGAATCCGGGAACTCCATGGATTTATTTCAATACAGCCTAAATTGGCCATATATAAAAGCGATGCTTCGTTTTGGCACAGCATATACTCTATCTCCTTATCTGTTGATTTTGAGTAAATAGAATAAGTATCAATCCATTCAGGCAATGCCTCATTATCTTTTTGATAAAAACTTTTACCATTAATGCCATTAGGATGTCGGTGCATATTTTGTGGACGATCAATCAGATAGGGTAATATATATTCAGATATATGCAAGTAATAATCAATAAGGTCATACTTTCGAAACCCCTCATCGGGCCAATAAATCTTCTCAAGGTTGGTTAAATTTATTTGATGACCTCCTATTTCCAGGCTCCCACCATTGGCTAGTCCACCTTTCTCGGGTTTCTTATCTTTTTTATTACTAGCTAAATCTTCCGGCGGCACCAATTCCAATAAATCTTTATCGTTTCTGATTCCTTTATAAACCGGATGACGGAGATTACCTGCTTTTGTTATTTCAGTATACTTAACCTCACAAATTAATTTCGGTACTAACCAATGTGGTTTTCTGCCTCTCAAATTAATTTTCTTCCCAAAAGGATTATCTTCTGTTTCCAGCTTACTGAATTTTGCCAAAAGTTTTCTTTGTTCATCAGTTGAAAATCCTGAACCGCAATTTCCGGTATAAGTTAGCTTCCCCTCTTTGTAAGTTCCTAAAATAAGTGAGCCAAATAAGGTGCCTCCTTTAACTGAATCCGTATAGCCACAGATAATCACTTCTGCACTTTCTATTGACTTAATCTTCAACCAATTTTCACTTCTATAACCGGGATCATAAGTTGAGTTGGCCTTTTTAGCAATTACTCCTTCCATGCCTGCTTCTATTGCCCTGTTATAGAATACACTTCCCATGCCTGTTAAATGATCGCAGTATACTACCTCGTTTAAACCTTCTAATATTTCAGGCAAAAGCCTCTTACGTTCTGTCAAGGGTAAGGAGATTGTATCCATACCATTCAAGTGCAGCAGGTCAAATACATAATATCTTAAGGTTCCTTCCGTAATTTCGGGGTCATAATTTTGGAGTTTCTGAAATTCAGGAAGCCCTTCTTCATTGACTATTACCATTTCTCCATCTAAAACTACCTCATGGTCAATGTTACTTAGCTCTTTAGTTATCCGGGCAAATTTTTGACTATAAGAGATTCCGTTCCTTGAGTATAAGTTGGCTTCTCCCTTACTAATATGAGCCATAATTCTGTAACCGTCCCATTTGAGCTCATAGATCCATTCCGGACTGTCGAATATTTCCTTCGCGGGTGTTGCCAGCATAGGCTGGATAAAATTTCCAGGATCAAGTTTTTTATAGCCCTTTTCCGATTTTTTTTCGAGGCTTGGGCTTTTAGAAATATTAATTCCATCAGTAAACCACTCTGCATCATATTCCAGATCTGTAGCAAAGTCATCTTTCTTCTTGATCAATAGCCATTGATTTTGGTTACCTGACCTGTTGGTTTTCACCAAAGCAAAACTTCCTTTTATTTTTTTACCATGAAACGTAATTTTTAAATCCCCTTTTTCATATTGCTCAATTAGCTCTTTTTCCGTACTGGCATTGTTTACTTCAAAAATGCCTGTATCCCAAATACGCATTACTCCTGCCCCATAATTTCCCTTGGGAATAGTGCCTTCAAAGGTTAAATACCTCACCGGATGGTCTTCGGTTTGTATGGCCAATCTTTTATCTGAAGTATTCATGGAGGGCCCTTTGGGAATAGCCCAGCTTTTTAACACACCTTCTATTTCAAGCCTTAGATCATAATGCAGGCGCGAAGCCTTATGCCTTTGAACCACAAAACGAGAGGCATTCTCTTTGTTACTAATACCTTTAGGTTCAGGTGTTTTGTCAAATTTCCTTTTAAGATTATATTCCTCAAGCCCCATCCCTTAAGATGCTTTTGATTTTTTCCTTTCCAGGCTCGCTTTTAGTTGTGCCATAAGATCCTTGGCCGGTGTGGGTTTGCTGTCCACTTTCTTGGCTTTTGATTTCTTACCACTCGATTTAGCTTCAATGATCTTCATTAACTGTTTATTATACACATCTTTATACTTCTTGAAATTAAATGATGTAGTATGCTGATCAATTAACGACTGAGCCATATCAACTTCTTTTTTAGAGACCTTTGTGTCAGGTAGGTTTAACTCATTTGTAGGCCTTATCTCGTCCGCAAAGCGAATTACATGTAAAACCAATGCGTTTTCATATACACCAATCAGGCTTAGGTTTTCCTTTTGCCTCATCACAAAAGTGGCTACACCCAGTTTTTTACTCTTTTTAAGTGCGTCACGCAATAAATTGTACGATTTATATCCTTCTTTTTGCGGTTCTATAAAATAGGGTTTCTTATAAAGCACTTCCGCCACCTGGTCTTCTTCAATAAACTCCTCAATATCAATAGTCTTACTTTTTTTAATATTAGCTTGTTCAAAATCTTCCTTTTCCAGTACTATATATTGATCATCCTTTTTGTAACCTTTTACAATATCTTTCCATTCTACCTCTTCTCCGGTGACTTCATTCACCCTTTTGTAGCGGATTCTGGCATTATCTGCCCTATCAAGCATGTCCAGGTCTATTCTTCTATCCTCACTGCCTGAATATAGCTTCACGGGGATAGAAACAAGCCCGAAACTTATTGACCCATTCCATATTGACCTCATAGTGGTTATATTGTAAGTTTGTTAATTACAGGATTACCTCTTTTTTACGAAGAAAAGTACAATTTTGATGTATAAAAGCAGGTTTAGTTTGTAGAGGTTAGCTCAATGAGGGGATAATAGGGGTGTTATCCTTTAGGGGATTCCAGCCAAAGGCTGAATAGGTAGTTTCATTATAAACATACTCTATTATCTTTTAAACTCAGATTACTAAAACATATTCTGGCTTTCATATTTCTAAATTAATTTATTAATATCTTTGCCCAAATTTTAGAATATATGATTTCAGTAGACGCAGTCGGGGTTGAATTTAGTGGCTCTACCCTCTTCAGTAACCTCACATTTAACATCAATCCTAATGACCGTATTGCCCTTATGGGAAAAAACGGTGCCGGTAAATCTACCCTGCTTAAAATAATTGCAGGTGCCGGTAAACCGACCTCCGGAAAAATTTCAGCTCCAAAAGATGCGGTAATAGCTTACCTTCCTCAACACTTATTAACCGAGGATGAATGCACCGTTTTTGAAGAAGCCTCCAAGGCTTTTTCTGTTATGACAGAAATGAAGAAGGAAATGGATGAGTGTAACCATCTGCTGGAGACCCGTACCGATTATGAATCAGACGCTTATAGCAAAATTATAGAGAAGGTTTCTGAATTGAGCGAAAAGTACTATAGCATTGATGAAGTAAATGTGGATGCTGAAATTGAGAAAACATTGATGGGTTTAGGCTTTGTAAGGTCTGACCTTAGCCGTTCTACTGCAGAATTCAGTGGTGGATGGCGTATGCGTATTGAGTTGGCTAAGATATTGCTTCAGAAGCCTGATTTGATCTTATTGGATGAGCCTACCAACCACCTGGATATTGAATCCGTACAATGGCTGGAGGATTTCCTGACCAACAATGCTAAAGCTGTAATGGTGATCAGCCATGATAAAGCCTTTGTGGATAACCTGACCAACCGTACCATTGAAATCACTCGTGGCCGTATTTACGATTACAAAACCAATTACTCGCATTATCTGGAGCTTAGAAAAGAAAGAAGAGAACAACAACAAAAGCAATTTGATGACCAGGCTAAACAAATAGCAGATATTCAACAGTTTATTGACAGGTTTAAAGGCACTTATTCCAAAACCCTACAGGTACAATCGAGGGTAAAAATGCTGGAGAAAATGGATATAGTGGAAGTAGACGAAGTGGATACTGCTTCTTTGAATTTAAAATTCCCTCCTGCCCCACGCTCTGGTAATTATCCGGTGATAGCCAATGAATTGAGTAAAGCTTATGGAGATCATGTTGTATTTAAAGATGTATCACTAACAATTGCAAGAGGAGAAAAAATAGCTTTTGTCGGTAAAAATGGAGAAGGAAAATCAACCCTTGTGAAAGCTATTATGAGTGAAATTGACTATGATGGTGAGTTACAAGTTGGTCATAACAGCATGATTGGCTATTTCGCTCAAAATCAGGCGGCTTTGTTAGATGGTGAACTAACTGTTTTCCAAACCATTGATAATATTGCCAAAGGCGAAGTAAGAACAAGTGTGAAAGATATGTTGGGTGCATTTATGTTCAGCGGAGATGCCATAGATAAGAAAGTAAAAGTATTATCAGGAGGAGAACGTACTAGGCTGGCCATGATAAAATTACTGTTGCAACCTGTTAACTTATTAATCCTGGATGAACCTACTAATCACCTGGATATTAAGACAAAAGAGATATTAAAGGATGCATTAAAAGCCTTTGAAGGAACACTTATCCTTGTTTCACACGATAGAGACTTCCTCGATGGGCTTGCCAATAAAGTATTTGAATTTGGTAACAAAAGAGTAAAAGAACATTTTGAAGATATCACAGGCTTCCTACGCAATAAGAAAATGGAAAACCTGAAGGAAATCGAAAGAAAAATCTAACAGAATATCAACTAATAATTCACACCGATACCGCTTTTTAACAAAGCTGGTATCGGTATACTTGTTTATATCCTCTTAACTTTACACTTTTAAAAGACTTTTATATTCTTTGAGTGATAAAAATTAAATCCTTCGCTGTATTAAATCTCTATCTTATTTATATGGAATTGTAAAGCCGAGATATTAAGAAATAATAAAACCTTCCAAGTTCCTATTTTTTGATCAATTCATCCATTAGATGTTTTTCATCAAAAGAGAGACTTTTCATATATTTTTATCTACTTCCTTTAATATATTAGCATTATCATCTCCCTAATTATCAGTTAAATAAAGAGGATTATGTAAACTAAAAAAAGGAAAAACCAGTATAATATTAATAACGGTAAATTGAACTCTATCCGTACTTTTAATTGAAAAACTCAAACCTTAATAAAGCTTGGTATGAAACGTCTACTTTTTTTGAGCTTTCTTTTTTTTGGATCACTAACCGTAAATGCACAAGACACCTTAGTTACTGAGGATGCATTTTTTGACCCGTCTTTTTTTATCACTATTTTAGCGGGTGTAATATTAGCTATTAGTTTTCAATTTGTTTTAACTGCCATTTCAGTAGCAGCAGGTATAACTGCTATGGGAGATTTAAAAGAAAATTATGTAGAAAGCCAGGTAGAACCCAGTGACAAAAAAAGTAAAGATAAAAAGGATAAAGATTCTGATCGCAATCCAGGCTTAAAAACGATTTCGGCTTTTGGTATATGGAGCCTACTTACTACCAGCATCTCTCTATTTGGAGCAACCGCTTTGGCTTTTAATTTAAATGTTATTGAGTCCGATCCCGCCAATATAACAATGGCTTTGGTCATATGGGCTTTATTTTTTCTTATTATTTTTTATATAGAAGCCAAATCAGTTAATACATTAGTAGGCGGTTTATTTTCTGTTGCTACTAAAGGATTAAGAAATGCTGCTGAAACTGTTCAATCAGCATTAACTCCTTCGAAGGAAGCTAAAGTGAGTAAAATCACCAATAATACAATAGAAAGTATCAGAAAAAAGTTTGATGGCAGTAATGTGGCTAGTGTTTCTGATGTAATTGATAAATTCTTTCAGAAGATGGACAACAGGCTTCCTGCTTATGAAAAGTTTAAAAAAGATGTGGAAGATATTACAGAAGAATCTAAGAGCAACGGCTCCTCAGCTAATTGGAGTACTATTCAAAAATCCTTTGTGACTGCCTTAGATAAATACGGTGGAGAAGATGAAAGCAAAATCAACCAAATCAAGAATGTGTATAATGACCTAAAAAATTCTTATGCCAAAGGGGATAATGCAACAGAAGGAATGGAAAATGTTGCAGCCGATTTTTCTGAGGTAGATAAAGAACAAATTGAGGAGAAAGTACAGCAACTGAAAAATATACTAAAGCAAGCAGCTCCAAAGGATCTAAATTCCGGTGAATTAGAAAGGAAAATAAATAATTTTTTTGAAGATCCCCAAATAGCAGTTTCTATAATATCAAATAAGGTAAAAGATTTGGACAGGGACTCTATCAAAAAAATACTTGCTTCCAACACTAAATTACAGAACTCAGAAATTGACTCTTTTGCAGATAAAATTGAGAGTACTATTCATACAGTAATTTCAAAATTCAGCTCTGGAGAGGGGAATGGGCAAAACGGAAGTTTTGGCAAAAAAATTGAAGATAAGGTGGCAGAATTTTTAAATTCCACTAATCGCCAGGAACTTAACTACGGTACGCTAAAGCAGGAAGTAATGTTGGCCATAGATAACCCTAAGGATAGCTTATCCATTGTAAAAAACAGGTTAAATCAAATGGATTCCGAAACAATTAAGGCACTTATAAGCAAAAATAAATATATTGATGAAGAGCAGGTAGACACTGTAACTGAAACTTTGGAAGATGTTAGAAACACGGTGGCTGATAAAATAACCAGTATAGAAACAAAAGCCAGAGAACAATATAAGAAAATGGAGAGAAAAGCGGTTATACAGGCAGAGCATGCCAGGGAAATTGGCATGGCCGCCGCCTGGTGGTTGGTAGTTTCAGCAGCGTTTTCTGCCTCCGCGGGTATGCTGGGAACACTTTTACATTAAAATGCACATCTATTTAGAAATTGATAGCTACCTTTTTAGGTAGCTATTTTTATTTATTTGATTGACAAAATTAAAATGGCTTAGGAATTAAACATTTAAGGTATTTAATTTAATGTTCTATATTATGGGAGAATCACAGTAAAGAATATGAAAATTTTAATCATCTCCATTGGTACCCGTGGAGATATAGAGCCATTCTTGGCTATTGCTGAGCTTTTAAAGAAAGAAGGGCATGAAGTGATTTGTGCTTTTCCTGAGCAATTCCGCAGCATCACAGAAAAGCTTGAAATAGATTTTTATGGTTTAAGCAAAGCATTTCTGGAATTGCTCCACAGCAAGGATGGTGAAGTAGTAATGGGAGGCGGAAAATCCATATTTGGCAAAGTGATGTCCTTTATTCGTTTGGCAAAAAAAGGAATGGAGGTCAATAAAGTAATGATGGAAGAGCAACAGGAAATTACAGAAGCTGTAATACCCGATTTAATTATACATCATAATAAAGCTGTATTCCCTATTTATAAGGAAGCGCAGGACCAGCTCCCACAAATTATTGTATCTCCTGTCCCCTACCTGATTCATCCTATTAAAGGATACCCTCATTTAGGTTTCAGAAAGAAGATTTCAGGTGTCAATATCGAGAAAATTAGCTATAGCTTAGCAAATTATGGACTACTGAAGTTTATCACTTCCTGGTCCAAAAAATTAAAAGACAAAACACATCCGGCTCCTAAAGCTTTAAATAACTGCTTATTAAGCACTCCATTGATTTATACTATTTCACCTTCCCTTTTCTCCGGTGAAATAGATCCTGAAAGTCCTGTAAAGGTTTTAGGTTATCATGAACGGTCTGTTGAATCCGACTGGCAGCCCAGTGATGAACTGCAAAGGTTTATTAAACAACACAATAAAATCTTGTTCATTACTTTCGGCAGCATGACCAACCCATGGCCGGAGAAAATCACCCGGATATTTTGCGAGATATTATCTGAACATGAAATTCCTGCAATTATCAACACTGCTTATGGTGGTTTGATCAAAATAAAGGAGTTTGAGAATTCAATCATTCATTTTGAGGAAGGCCTTCCCTACCACTGGATTTTACCTAAAATGTACGGAATGATCCATCATGGAGGTTCAGGCACTACTCATTTAGGTGCTAAATATGGATGTGCTTCCATGATTATTCCGCATATAGTAGATCAATTTATGTGGAACCAGCTATTATACGAAAAAGGAATAGGGCCTAAAGGTATTAAAATAAGCAAAATCCATAAAAAGAATTTAGCTCCTAAAATACTTGACCTATGGACACACTTGCCATATAAAGAAAAAGCTGAGATACTTTCTGCTAAAATGCAAAAAGAGGATTTTAGAAGAGAATTAGTAGAAGCATTGCTAACGGTGAGGGGTTAATAATAACCTAAAATTACTTTAGGACGTCATGCCGGAAAATTAAGACTTACTTTTCCAAAAGTCTTAATTTATCCTGCCTGTGCCGACCAATCGGCATATCTCATGTTGAAATATTAATGAGATCACGGATAATTCTGATTTTTTCTCTATTCAATTGTAGCAGCTAACTTACGATGACGACATTTTATAAAAATCGAACTCGGGGTACCAGTCGAATAGCCTAATCACTTGAAATTTGGAAAGTTTTGGCCCATCTCTATAAAAAATAGTGTTTTGCTTTCATTAAGTTGGTTTAGTATTAGGCTAGGGGTAATATTAATAAGTCTCATTGTTAATCATCCTAACATACATCAGGACTAACTTTTAAGTAATAAGCTCGTAAGTATGATGACTTAATCTATTAAATTGACCATTCACAATTAATGAATTCAAACATCCCCTACTCAATATTAGAATTGGCAACAGTTTCTCAAGGCGAAAAGCCTGCGGATTCATTTAATAAAGCTTTAGATTTGGCACAAAAAGCCGAAGCATGGGGCTATCATCGATTTTGGTTAGCAGAACACCATAATATGAAAAGTATTGCCAGTTCAGCCACTTCAGTGCTCATAGGACATATAGCCGGGGGTACAAAAAAATTAAGGGTAGGTTCTGGTGGTATTATGCTACCCAATCATTCTCCTCTGATAGTCTCGGAACAGTTTGGTACTTTGGGTGCGTTATATCCTGACCGTATTGATTTAGGCCTTGGAAGAGCTCCAGGTACCGATCAAACTACCGCCCATGCTATTCGACCTGATAGAATGCAGGCAGTTTATAATTTTCCTGATGAAGTAGGTCAGATTCAGCAATATTTTGCTTCTGACAATAATGATTTCCGTGTAAGAGCTACAGTGGCCGAAGGTATAAATGTCCCCCTATATATTTTAGGTTCAAGTACTGATAGTGCTCATCTGGCTGCAAAAAAAGGTTTACCTTATGCCTTCGCCAGTCATTTCGCTCCAGGGCAATTAATGGAGGCACTGAATATATATTATAATGAATTTCAGCCTTCTGCACAATTAAAAAAGCCTTATAGTATTGCATGTATTAATGTAATTGTAGCTGATACAGATGAAGAAGCAGAACAAATATCTACTTCGCTTATTAAAATGATGCTGGGGGTGATGACCAACAATATAGACTACCTGCAGCCTCCTACGGATATGACACCCGAGTTGTTGGAGCTAAAAGAAAACCCTGCTTTTCAGAAAATGTTGAAATATGCATTTATAGGAAGTAAAGAAACAGTGAAGGTAAAAACGAAAGATTTTTTAAAAGCTACTCAGGTAAATGAGTTGATGGTTGCATCCCATATTTATGATCATCACGATCGTTTGAAAAGCTATAAACTATTCTCAGAAATAATTAATTAAAATAATTTTGTTATCACACTTTTACATTTACTAAAGTAAGTATTTTACCTCAAAATTGAATGTTATAAAAACCATAAAAAAGCAATTTTATTATTTTTAATTACTAAATAAAAAAAATATAAGCCAACTATAAATTCCTTTATTTATATAACAACATTATAATACTATAATATCAAATAATATAATGTTGATAAATTTTAAGGTTAAAATGTAATAAAATAATCAAATTATTTTTTTTTGATCATAATTTCGCGCGTTATTTGTACTTTAAAATTTAAAATTTAAAGATTATGATGAGAAAGATTTACAATTTCACATTCCTTATGATGGCACTATTTATTTTTAGTGCTTGTGAAGGAGAAAAAGGAGAAATAGGACCTGATGGCCTGGATGGAGAGAAAGGTGAGCAAGGTGAACAAGGTGAGCCCGGTCAAGATGGTGAGGACGGTTTCAATTTTGAGATTTCAGGTTTTGTTAAAGGAACATTGGAAGGGACTAGAAAAGATGGAGTAGCTTTTACTGAAGCTATTGAATTCACTCAAAAGCGAAGTAACGAGGGGTTTG
>JBEPWY010000103.1:0-10256 GCA_041642185.1 Marivirga sp. | reverse complement strand
GATGTGACCAATGAGCCCCTATACCCTTTTGGCTACGGTTTAAGCTATAGTGAATTTGAGTATGGAGAGATGAAGCTTAGCAGTCAAAAGTTAAAGGGAAATGATACATTGAAAGTAACCATTCCCGTTACTAACACGGCTGAAGTAGACGGAAAGGAAGTGGTTCAATTATACATCCGGGATATGGTTGGAAGCACCACCCGGCCGGTAAAAGAGTTGAAAGGTTTTCAGAAGCTGATGATAAAAGCAGGTGAAACAGAGGAAGTAACTTTCGCTATTTCCACTGAGGATTTAAAATATTACACTTACGATAATCACATAGATCAAAACATTATTCATACCTGGGAGGTGGGAGA
Source organism: Marivirga sp. (assembly GCA_041642185.1). Lineage (GTDB taxonomy): Bacteria > Bacteroidota > Bacteroidia > Cytophagales > Cyclobacteriaceae > Marivirga. The sequence goes on along the minus strand of JBEPWY010000103.1, from coordinate 9,900 downwards.
ATTTCAAATTATGGTGGGTACTAATTCAAGCAATGTGCAAGGGCAGTCTGTCATGTGGGAGAAGTAATTAATAAAACACCAAATTCTAATTGAACAAAAAAGAGCATCCTGTTTTTCTCAATTTCAGGATGCTCTTTGTAAATAAAATAATTTGGAATGTTACTTCACAATATCATATCTCTTACTTACTTCTTCCCAGTTAATAACATTAAAAAAGGCCGAAAGATATTCAGGTCTTTTATTCTGGTACTTTAGATAGTAAGCATGTTCCCAAACATCTACTCCTAAGATTGGCGTTCCCCCACAGCCAACTCCAGGCATAATTGGATTATCCTGGTTGGCAGAAGAACAAACTTCAACTTTCCCACCTTCATGAGCACACAACCATCCCCATCCTGAGCCGAATTGAGTAGCTGCCGCCGTAGATAATTCTTCTTTAAATTTATCAAATGATCCATAAGCATCATCAATAGCTTTGGCTAAGTCACCACTTGGCTTGCCACCACCATTCGGGCTCATAATTGCCCAAAATAATGAGTGATTATAATGTCCGCCGCCATTATTTCTTACAGCTTTATTATCAGAATGATTTTTCAATAAATCATCCAATGACATTTCAGCCATATCAGTTCCTTCAATTGCACTATTTAGTTTCGACACATATCCTGCATGGTGCTTACCATGGTGAATCTCCATAGTTAGTGCATCGATATGTGGTTCTAAAGCGTCTTTTGCATATGGTAATGCTGGTAATTCAAAAGCCATAATATTAGTTAGTTATAGTTAAACATTTATTTTAAATTAATTCTTTTTTCTGGCGTTTGTAAAGAATTCATCAATCAATTTCTTGCTATCCGCAGCCATTAGGCCTGATTGCACTTTCGTTTTAGGATGAATCATATCAGGATTTATTTTTGTGAATCCTCTATTTTCATCTGGCAAAGCAAAAACAATCTTATCAACCTGCGACCAATATAATGCACCTGCACACATTCCACAGGGCTCTAGCGTAACATAAAGCGTACATTCTTTCAGATACTTACCACCCAAAAAATTGGCGGCAGATGTAATAGCCAACATTTCTGCATGCGCTGTAACATCGTTCAGTTTTTCTGTTTGATTATAAGCTTTGGCAATGATTTTTTTCTGACAAACAACCACGGCACCTACGGGGATTTCACCTTCGTCATACGCAATTTGTGCCTGACGCATGGCCTCTCTCATAAAGTGCTCATCTGAGTAAACGGTGAGTTCCATCTAATGTTTACCTGAATTTTATAGTTTCAAACATCTGCTCGGCAATTGGCTTCCATTTCGACTTCAGATAGGGCGGGCAAGAAAAACTGACTGTTATTAAACCGTTTCTGTAGATGGTATATAATATATAAGTAAATCTTTTTTCAGGCATTCTTCCACCATCTTCCACTGCTGGCGTCCCGTCAAATTGATAGGCTATAAATCGTTGATCATTGATGGTCACCATCTCCTTCTTTTCAAATTTAATATCTTTAAAAAGGCTGGGAATACTTGAGTCGTAAAAATCTTTTAACAAAGCCACATCTTTTTCGAGCCAGAATGTCGGAGACCCGGTTACAGTTAATTCAATAGCAGATTGTTCATCCGTCAGTGCTGCATCAGGAATTTTAGCTCCTAAAAATTTCGCTGACAATTCCTGCTGTGTCATTGCTCTTAAATCGGTAGAAACCTCCATTGTGAGGTATTCAGTCAATTTTTGCTTTTTAAGGTTCACTTCCTGGCTTGTCCAAAGGAAAAAAACAGATATAAATAAATACTTTAACATTCAATAATTAATGGTTTAATTAAATTTTAGTCTTATCAGGCTCTGATAGCAATAACAGGATCCATTTTCGCTGCCATTCCTGCAGGTACTATCCCAGAAACCGTGCCGATAATAACCGAAACAGAAAGGCCTAGGAACACATTCCCAAAAGATAAGGTTAATTCCAGACTTCCCAATGATATAAAACTTAAAAGGTATACCAATAAAAGGCCAAACAGCCCCCCAAGAAGCGACAAAAATACAGCTTCAAATAGGAATTGGAAAAGAATAAAGAAATTCTTCGCACCTAATGATTTTTGTATTCCTATAATATTAGTTCTCTCTTTTACCGATACAAACATAATATTGGCAATACCAAATCCTCCTACTAAAATGGAAAAACTTCCTATTACCCAACCCGCCATTGAAATTACTCCAAAAATTGAGTCCAGTATAGATGAAAATGCAGTGGGCCTGTTAACTGCAAAATTAGTAGCTTCTCTGGGCTTTAATCCTCTTTTTTGTCTTAAAAGCCCTGTTAATTCACCTTCCAATTCTCTTTGGCCTTCGTCCTCTTCAAATCCTTTGGCTGCAATATTAGGCTCTACCCCAAAAATACCTCTGCTGGAATAAATCTTCTGAAAGCTTTTATAGGGTATATAAATAAATTCATCGGCACTTGGAGCTCCTGAAATACTTGCCCCTTGTTCCTCCATTACACCTATTACTCTATATTTTACTCCTCGTATTTTAACTTGCTTTCCTAAAGCTTCTGAAGTTGGAAAAAGCTCCTTAGCAACTGCAAAACCGATGATAGTCACATAATTACCGCCTTCAGCTTCCTGCATACTAAAATACCTGCCTTTTTCAATAGGTATATCATATACATCCTTATGTTCGTAAGCTACACCTGACAACAATCCACCTGAAAAACTATTACTTTCGTGTTTCACTACAGCACCACCTCTTTCGGTGAAAATAGTCACTCCTTGTGCCTGTGTTAAATTTTCTGCCAGGAATTTATATTCTTCATAATTGGCTTTAGGACGCTTGATATATTCCCACCAGGGGTAATCTTCCTGAAAAATCCATGGCATACGCTGAACCCTTACCACATCCTCTCCTAAGAAATCAAGGCTACTTCGGATGTTTCTTTCCAGCGAATCTACCAAAGTAAAAACAGCAATTATAGAAAAGATACCAATTGTTACCCCTAATAATGAAAGGATTGTACGCAATAAATTGGCTCTGAGCGCGCTAAAAGCAAACCGAAAACTCTCTAAAAGCAAATGAATATATATCATATCGGAATATTAAAATATAAAGCTACAAGAATATGAAAAACTATTGCTAACTTTGCAATCTTAAATTTTAAACCTAACCACTTAATACCGTAATATTAAGTATGAAATTATCAGAATTCAAATTCGAATTGCCCCTTAAATTGGTGGCACAACACCCTGCTGAAGACAGGGATTTATCAAAATTACTGGTTTTACACAAAGATACCGGTAAAATAGAACATAAATTATTCAAAGATATTGTTGATTACTTTGATGATGGTGACGTATTAGTTACCAACAACACTAAAGTATTCCCTGCTCGTCTTTACGGAAATAAAGAAAAGACAGGTGCTCAAATAGAAGTATTCCTTTTAAGAGAGCTTAACAAAGAAATGCATTTATGGGATGTTTTGGTAGACCCTGCCAGAAAAATCAGAGTAGGAAATAAACTTTACTTTGGTGATGGTGAATTGGTAGCGGAAGTTATCGACAATACCACATCAAGAGGAAGAACAATTCGTTTCCTTTATGATGGTGATGATGAGGCATTCTATAAAATGATAGACACCTTAGGGGAAACTCCATTACCTAAATACATTAAACGACCAGTAGAAGAAGCCGACAGAGAACGTTTCCAAACTATTTATGCTGAAGAAGTAGGCGCTGTTGCAGCTCCAACTGCAGGTATGCACTTTACCCGTCAGGTATTAAAAAGAATGGAGCTGAAAGGCGTAAAAACTTCTCCAATCACATTACATATAGGATTGGGAACATTCCGACCTGTAGACGTAGAAGACCTTACAAAGCATAAAATGGACTCTGAAAACTATAGAGTTCCCCAAAAAACTGCTGAGATAGTGAATGAAGCACTCAACAAAAAGAAAAGAGTTTGTGCTGTAGGAACCACTGCAATGAGGTCAATGGAGTCTTCAGTGAATGCCAATAATAGGTTAAAAGCAAATGAAGGCTGGACGGACAGATTTATTTTTCCTCCTTATGAATTTAAAATTTGCAACGCTTTATTAACTAATTTCCATATGCCTGAGTCTACTTTATTGATGATGGCTGCCGCCTTTGGTGGATATGAAAATGTTATAAAAGCTTATCAGGTGGCCATAAAGGAAAATTACAGATTCCTTTCTTATGGTGACGCCATGTTAATCATCTAAAAATAAGCTTACTAGCTATATTTAATATAAAAGTCTCCCCTCACGGGCGAGACTTTTTTTTAAACTTATCTAAAAGCAAACAAATCAATTACAATCAGGTTTTGTTATACTAGCACACAATAAAAAATCAGATGACCGTACTTCCATATAAAGATAAAGAATCAGGTAAAAAACAGCAGGTAGCTGATATGTTTGACAATATTAGCCCCAAATATGATTTCCTTAATCATTTCCTCAGCCTTGGCATAGATATCAGATGGAGAAAAAAAGGAATAAAGCTTTTAAAAGAGATTCAACCTAAAAGCATACTGGATATTGCTACAGGTACAGGAGATTTTGCCATTGAATCGCTAAGCTTAAACCCTGATAAAGTGGTTGGAGTGGATATTTCTGAAGGCATGCTGGAAGTAGGAAGAAAGAAATTAAAGAAAAGAAAACTGGAAGACCGCATCACTTTACAGTCTGGTGATTCCGAGAACCTTCCTTTTGAAGACAATATGTTCGATGCCATTATCGTTGCTTTTGGTGTAAGAAATTTTGAAAATTTAGAAAAAGGATTGGCTGAAATGTACCGGGTTTTACGTCCCGGAGGAAAAGTTGTGGTATTGGAATTTTCTAAACCCAAAAGCTTTCCTTTTAAGCAATTGTATAATTTCTATTTTAAAAATATTTTACCTACTATTGGAAAAATTATTTCTAAAGACAACTCAGCCTATACATATTTACCTGAGTCGGTAAAGTCTTTTCCAGATGGTAAAAATTTTACTTTAAAACTTGATACGCTTGGCTTTAAAAAGACTGAATGCAGACCTTTAACTTTCGGAATCAGTTCCATCTACACAGGTATAAAATAATAGTTCTTTTAGGATTATTAATCCCCTTTACTACTTCGGCTCAATATCATGAAAAGGAAAATTTACCTAATTATGATTCTGAGCTCATTCATTATGGCTTTTATATTGGAGGCCATATGGCCGGTATGAAAGTAAGATATAACGAGGCTTACTTATCCAATTCTTTTGATTCCCTGCATTCTGTTATCCCACTTGAATCTCCCGGTTTTACGGTAGGTTTCATCTTAAATCTAAGATTAGCCCAGTACCTGGATTTAAGAGTATTACCGGGTGTTGGATTGTACCAATACACATTAAATTATAATACCTATAATCAAACTGCGCCTCAATTGATTCAGGGTAAAAAAGAAGCATTTTATGCTGAACTCCCTCTACTTTTGAAATATAAATCTCAGCGCAGAGGAAACTTCAGAGCCTATATTATTGGTGGCGCTAAGCCTTCCTTTGAAGTAAGCGGAAAACGACCGGAAGAAGTGAATGAAGACGTGCTGTTGATTAACACATTCAATATGGCAATAGAATTCGGCTTCGGGGTGGATATCTACTATAAATTATTTAAATTTTCTCCTGAAATCCGCTTTTCCAGAGGTCTCAATAATGCACTTTTCGACAGACAAAACTCCTTCAGCAGCCCGATTGATCAACTGGTGACCAACAGCGTTTCTATTTATTTACAGTTTCAGTAAAAACATAAGTAAATTTTCATCGTGGTTTTGTTGTTTTAACCTGAGTTCGATTTTAAATTCGTGTTAAAAACTCATTAGAACGTCATTTCGGAAATTTTCTTTTTATATTTTTCTTAAAAAAGAAAATTGTCCGTCATCTCATTAATATTAGTATGAGATACCGGATAAATTAAGACTTTTTGAAAAATTAAGCCTTAATTTTCCAGGCATGACGTTATTATTTTAATCGAACTCAGGTTTTTAGTAAAATAGGATCAGTTATTTTTAGCTCTGCTTACTAAAATTATAAGCCATGAATAAATTCTTAAGTATTGTCGTTTTCGTAGTGCTTTTTAATCTATTTGAATCTAAGGCTCAGTGGCGTATAGCCGGAGGGATAGATTTTCTCAGCACCCCTTTTTTTGAAAATGTACCAAAATATAGATTTGGGATAGAAGCCAACTATTTCGCTAACAATAAATTAGCATTAACCGGCGGCCTCGAGTTTATAGAAAAGAATATGGCTGGCTCAGCAGGATTTCGTTACTATCCTATACATCCAGTTTTCATAAGAATGAGAGGGATTTTAAAAGAGAACTCAGATTTGGCTATAGGTATGGGTTATTCAATAGGTTTAAACAGAAACTGGAGATTGGAAACCATGGGTGATTATTTTGCTGTTAGCAGTGGATTCGCCATGAGAATAGGGCTAGCTGTTAGTTTATAACTCTTTTGAATTATGGCTTTCTAGGTTATTCTTAAGCATATTCCAGCTCTGCTGAGAAATTACAGGCTCGAATTCAATTATGCTATCATTAATTTCTTGTATAATGTCTTCAGCCCTTTGTTTACTGTCAGGATGGGTGCTTAACCAACCCAATTTTGAAACAAATTCAGGCTCCTTCAATGAAAGTTGGAAAAAGAATTCCGCTAAAGGTTGTGGGTCTATTTTCGCTTTTAATAAATATATTAAAGCCTGCTGATCTGCTTCTTCCTCCAATGATCTATCATAAGAAGAAGAGCTTAAAGTTTTACTTACCTGCTTCAACACCTCTCCTCCGCCATTAGAGGTTAAAGAAAATAATACAGAAAGGCCTACTTCCTTCACAAGTTTCTTCATTACATGATTTAACTCAATGTGAGCTATTTCATGAGCAAGTACTCCACTTAATGCCTCTGGACTCTCACAGGCTTCAATCAACCCGCTGTAGATCACTAAATGGTTGTCTGGCAAGGCGAATGCATTTATCTGCGGGTTTTGCACTACTAGTACATTTAATTCACTAGCATTAATATAATTCTGCTTTGTTATTTTATGTATAATACTGTCAATAACTGACTTCACCTCCTCATCGAGGATAATTTCTTCGGATCGTTCAATGGATTCTTTTACCAGTTCAGTTAATTTCTTTTCCATGGATTCGGAAACCTCTTCCACATGAAATATCCTCATCCAGTTTACCTGGCTTAAAGAAAACCATAAGGCTACAAAGACGAAAACCAGTGTTAAAAACCTAAATAATATTTTCATGAGCTTGAGTTTTTACAAATAAATCAGAAATATCACCATAGAACCACCACTTTACATGAATACCTTTCCTGGTTTGTATTGCAGAGTAAATAGTGGCTATAAACTCTAGCAGATTATATATTACCGCAGCAATAATATAAGCTATATAATTATCACTGATAATCTCATTCCCTATTATGACTGAGATTGTCCACCAAAAGCCAATACTGTTGATAATCACAAGTGAGAGTTGTGAAAAAAGCGCTTGTGTGCAGTGCCAGCGAACAAATGGTGTTGATTTTTGATTTCCCAGAAAGAAAATAAATGTGGCTATCAAGTTAACAATAGGAAGTGGTAAGCCAACCACTATAGCCATTAAAGACATCAGGTAGCTATTGGAGGCTCTTTCTCCTTCCGATTCATGCACATTATAGGCAAAGGTTGTTTCTTTGATCATATCTCTTTAATAATAGTCCAGACCCAATTAGATAGTACCGCTGTAAATAACAAAGCAGCTACATACTTCTGCTTAATAAAATTCTCAGATTTAACATAAAAATTAAACAATGATGCTTTTTTAAAAAGAGCATCATTCAGCAACCACAGCGGTATAACCAATAAAAGAAAAGCAGCAATTATCCCCGAAGGATTTGTCATAATAGCCTGCTGAAAATCACCTGCCAATAAAGACAATACGCTTGTGGTAGTACCGCATGCCGGACATGGAACGGAAGTGATGTTTTTAAACATACATACACTTAAAGTATGTGTACTAGTGCTTTGAGATTGAATATTAAAAAAAAGCCAAACATAGCTAATCAGGCAAACAACACTAAATAGTATGTAAAAGCTTTTTCTATTCATCTCTAAGAGAATTAAAGCACTTGTTGTAATTTCATGATATTTTTCTCTTTAGTGGCGCCCATAATCAGGAAAAAATCTACTATCCACCATATACCAAATCCACCACAGGTAATTAATTTAGCAATACCCAAACCAACATCACCAATTAAAAAACGATCTATACCCAATTGACCTGCAATTACGGAAACAATTAAGCTAATAGTAGGGTCTTTGTATTGCGCCATTTGTATCATTGACCATTTAGACTCATCTGCCTGAAGCAGTCTTTCTCTTATTTGGGGTAAATGATGACCTTCAAAAAATTTACCATTGCTCATAATGAACATATCCACCTTATTTGCATCCATAACTATTGAATAATATTAAAATTATCTTAAAATATTTTCAATAATAGGTATAAAAACAGAAACAATTAAGAACTAAATTAAAATTCTGCCGTATGAAAGCAATCTTATTTAATAATTTACTATCGGCGCCAAACCGAAAACATCTTCTTTATCGGATGGCTTTATGAAAAGTATATTAGAGAGCACCAATGTGATAAGGATTTTGGAAGCTTTAAATTTATTCAAATTACTTAATTTCTGAAATTCACTGAGTGTGATGTAAGTATTTTCCTCCAGGTACTTTAACAATAAGCGCTCCTCCTCTTCAATAGTAAAAGCTTTAGCAGATTTTCTATTAGAAAACTTTAGAATGCTCCTTACCACTTTACTTGCCTGTATACTTTTATCAGACACTCTCACATAGGCTTTGCCTCTTTCAGTATCTTTATCAGGTAAGGCATAATGAGGCTTTTTCTTGCTTTCAGCAATTTTATAATGAACTACCGCCCTGGTTTGATCTTCATCTAAGGGTATTACTTCATATTGGAATTGTACTTTGGGCCTGCATAAGGTAAATAAAGCCTTATTCAGCACAAATATTTCCTCATCGGCATATTTCACACCGGGAATAGTGCCGCTATCGTCAACACCAATTAAAAGATCTCCACCCTTTGTATTGGCAAAGGCAACAACTTCTTTTATAATTTTTTCAGGATGGGCTACTTTTCTTTTAAATTCCAGAGTTTCTCCCTCTCCCTTTCTTACCAGGCGGTATAAATCTTTTACTTCCATTAAAAGAGGAGCTTGATGTATTTATATAAACCAATAAAACCGGAATTCGGTTTTATAATCCTTCAGTTATCCACTTTTTTCCAACTTCTCAGGATTGGAAAATTGAAGCGTCATCTTTAAACGCTTTGAATTCCAATGCATTGCCGCTAGGATCCAGGAAGAACATAGTTGCCTGTTCACCAACTTTCCCTTCAAAACGGATATGTGGTTTAATAATAAAATCAATATTATGCTTTTCCAGTCTTTCCGCTAATTGATGCCATTGATCCCATTCTAATATTACACCAAAATGTTTGATGGGTACTTTCTTGCCATCAACTTCATTGGCCGGTGGTTCCTGTATAGGATCATCAGTAAGATGTGCTGAAATCTGGTGACCGTACAAATCAAAATCTACCCAACGTTCTGCAGACCTGCCAATTTTACAATCTAATACTTCTTCAAAAAATTTACGGGTAGCGGCAATATTTGTAACCGGAAATGCTACATGAAAGGGTCTTATGTTTTTCATAATACAGTTGGAATATTAACCTGAGTTCGATTTTAAAAATTTACCTAAAACTACATTAGGACGTCATCGGAAATTTTCTTTTTACATTTTCCAAAAAAAAGAAAATTATCCGTGATCTCATTAATATTTCAGCATGAGATACCGGA
>JBEPWY010000102.1:4504-10287 GCA_041642185.1 Marivirga sp. | reverse complement strand
TTTATTTGGTATGATTGCTCAAAAATGACCTCCGAGTTGCTTTCTAAAAGATTTTGGGCATTAATTCCAGCACTCCCTAGGGAGCATTTTTTTAAACATACGGTATTTTACGGTTTTATTGCTTTTCATTTTCTATTGGCGGGCCTCTTTCAGGCAATATAATTTTCATAATTATGACCTGCTCTGCCCTGCAATCACGACAAGCCAATGGGTTATAATCTAATTTCTTTTGGCAGATTTCTATCTGTATTTTTGCTTAATGAGTTGCAGCACTAGCGGCTAACTTATCCGGCTGAATAGTTATTGGCTGATTGAATTTTATGATATTTATGATCCTGTGTCTTTTCAATCGGTGGTATGATGGATTGAGAGTCATCATTTTAGGTTAATAGATCGTCATCAATAGACCTTAATGCTATCCGGGTCTGCTTTTCTGCCAGATCGTGTTCTTTAGGAGTAGATTGTTTAAAAGCTAACAGTAAAAGTATACAAGCTCCAAGTAAAATTAAATAACTGTATTTTAACATGACTCGATAAGCTTGTGAAGTTTTTACATTCATTTTAATCTCTTTTTACAAATTTTTATAGAATCCCCCCACATAGCAGATGTACATTTATTTAGTTTTAACGAAAAATAAATAAAAAATGATGGAATTAAAATTAATGGGTATACCAAAACAGAAAAAATGATGAAACATCTAAAGGTATATGCCTTGGCAGTGACCATTACATTTTGCATATCCTGCAAAGGAGAAGACCAAAAACACAAGGCAAAAGATGACCAAAGTAAATCACATAGTGAATTGCTTATTAATACACCTGCTATTACAAAATTTAAAACTATAACCACTCCCAGTGCTCCCAACAAAATCACTCGTAAGATTAGGAAGGACAAAAAAGGCAATCTTATAATCGCTTCATTTACTGATGTTGTTCTGTATGATGGGAAATCATTCTCAAACATTCCAAAACCAGTAGGCCATGAAAGCTTTGACGCTTTTGATGCGATGGAAGATTCGAAAGGTATTATCTGGATAGCAAGCACCCATTATGGTGTTTTTCGCTATGATGGTAAAAACTTCACACATCTAACAACTGATGGTGGGCTTATTCACAATAGAACAATGGATATTTATGAAGATAAAAACGGTGATATTTGGTTTGGCACTGAAGGCGGAGCAAGTCGTTACAATGGTAAATCTTTCCAGAACTTCACTACCAAAGATGGACTTACCGATAATGATGTGAATGCTATCATTGAAGACAAAAAAGGTAAAATCTGGTTTGGTACAAGGGACGGTGTCAGCATTTATGATGGAGAATCATTTACTGATTTCACGAATGAAGACGGCATACCATTGCTCGGAGGTAATAAAGGCATGTCAAGTTATGGTGGCAAATCATTTGGGGATATTCGTTCCATCATTGAAGATAAAAAAGGCAATATTTGGCTCGGTGGTAGTGAAGGCCTGTGGAGGTATGACGGCAGTACATTTACTAATTTCACAAAACAGTTTGTGGGATATGTCTATGAAGATTCAAAAGGAAGTATCTGGATTAGCCATAACATTACAGGGCCTAATAAATGGGGGTTATCACAATATACAGAAGATTCACTACTCATCGACCCGACAGACAATCCAACCTTTATTAGTGAGGGTATGCTTTTTGGGATTTCGGAAGATAAAGAAGGTACTATTTGGATTGGAGCTTTAGATGGGCTTTTAAGCTATGATGGGGTAACAGTTAATCATTTTATGGACAAGCAGAAGACTAACTGATGATGTTGTTTTGAAACCGCTAATGCTCTAATGCTCTAAGGTTAATAATCATTTAAATAGCAGATTTCTGGATGCCTCAACCAATATTAGTCAAGGTTTCTATTTTTGGTGATCTCGCAAAACAGTGATTTATATAACTTATATACTGACATCTATAAGTATTCAACCTGCAATATGCTCACCTTTGATCCTGTTAAACTCCTGCTCTATAAACTATTGGAGGGGAGAATTTTTAAAACTAAATAAACTTATGAGAATTTTTCTGATTGCAATTATCGCAACTGTTATGGCTGCAACTACCTTACAGGCTCAACATGCAAATATTGGTATAAAAGGAGGACTAAATTTGTATAATGTTATAAATGAAAACAGTAGTAATGGAGACCCAACACTAGGTATTCACCTGGGGTTGTTAGCTCATTTTCACTTAAATGAGCAGCTTGCTTTCCAGCCTGAAGTAGTTTTTTCTACTCAAGGATCTGATTATAATTTTAATAATACAGAATTAAATTTGAATTTAAATTATGTAAATGTGCCTTTATTATTACAGTATATGTTTAATAATGGGTTTAGGTTACAGGCAGGCCCACAGCTAGGTGTTTTAGTGAGCGCTAAAGCCAAGGGAGATAATGGAGAACTGGACGTTAAAGATGATTTTAACGCAATTGATTTAGGTGCTAGTTTTGGCGTGGGTTATATCAACCCTAACTCCAACATTGGTTTTGATGCAAGGTACAACTTGGGGCTTACTGATATTAGCGAAGACGGTGGTGAAGAATCTTACAACAGAGGATTTCAGATAGGTATATTCTATCTTTTCAAACACAAATAATCATTAAAATATAGTAAAAAGAGGGACGACTAAACAAATTGCTGTCCCTCTTTTACACATTTTAGCTATCAAAACTCATCAAACATACTTAAACAAAATATTATTATGTCAGCACCTTCAGCACCCAAAAAAATCACATGGATTATCGGCCTATTATTAGGAGTTTTAGGTATTATAGGTAATTATGCACATGTGGATATTCTAAGTCAGTACAATTATGAGCTACTATTGGTAGGCTTTATTGTGCTTGCAGTAGGAACCACTTTTAAAGATATTTAGATTCCAATATTTTCAATGAATTGCAGGTTTCATTCTTCCCAATGAAGAAAGATTGGGAAGAAACCTTTTCTTGAACACACATTCACAACTCTTATACAAAAATTCCCTTCATAAGAAAAATTACATTTTAGGATGTAGAAAATAAAACTGATAATAATTAAAGATTTCCTCCCACAATTTAGTTAATCATTTAAATAATGATCTTCTATGCAAGAAAGAGTATCAGTTGATCTAATAAGCTTTTAAAGAAGTAATCAATAATAATATGTTAAGAATAATCTGCACATTGGCAGCTCTTTTACTTTTTTCCTCACTCATTGCTCAGGGAATATCAGAAGATTCTGGTACTTCACAGAATATCCAGGAGGTATCAGGAGCAGCTATCATTATACAGTTTCAAAAATTTATTGCAAGTGACCAGCAAAGGTTAATTCAGATGAAAAGCCGTAGTGCGCAGTTGGCCAGAGAGATTGATTTGCTGACAAAGCAATTTAACATACTCGATGTACAACAGGAGCAAGACGAAGCTGTTGGTTTAGCTTCCGGTGACGAAGCTTTAGAAAAAAGAAGAAAGAAAGTACTGAGTTCTTTGGATCTTCACCTGCAGAGTAGGCAGACTATTGAGCAGCAGATAATAATTGTTCAGGGTAAAATTGAAAAACAAAAGGGAGTGGTCAATTATATCACAATCGGGCAGGTGCGTATTAATATTGATTCCGTCCAAATGATAACTTCAGTTGGAGATAGTATCGGGACAACCTCAGCCATTTCCGAAACGCAAAACAGAAAAGAAAAGCAGGCAGAAGAAGAGCTTCACAGACTAACGGCAGAACTGATGCATGCAAAAAATAATCTGATTATAGTAGATCAGCTGATCAGATGGAACAAAGAGGACCTTGATTTGGCCATAGCAATGAGAGAAGTTTCGCAGCGTTTACTGCAGCTTTATAAATTGCAGGTACAGGCTGAAGGCGAAAGACGAAATTTATTGGAGATTAACAGAAGGATATCTCAGGACACTGCACTTATTTCTGCATTAAAAGTTAGGATAAATAACCTTAAAAATTTCCGAATTCCGGTAGTTGAAAAGGTAAATCAAGCTGAGGAAGAAGTGGAATCTGCCAGATCAGAACTAGAGTTTCTTAAGAGTTCCATGGCCCCTCATAGAATAGCCTATTGGATAAGGTTTAATTTACCTAAAATAGCCATTATCCTGGTTGGTTTTTTCCTTTTATCATTACTGAGCCGGTGGGTGGTTAAGATTATCTTGAACAGATTAATAAGAAGGAAGATCGGGATAGAACGGACAGAGCGTTTAGAGACATTAAAGCTGGCCTCCAGTAGTATAATTACTATTATAACAGCATTTATCGGCTTTCTCGTGTTGTTGTCAGAGATTGGTGTTGATCTTACTGTTGTGCTGGGTGGTGCAGCTGTAATATCTCTTGTAATCGCATTTGGTGCCCAAAGTCTGGTGAAGGATTATTTCTCAGGCTTTATGATATTATTTGAAAACCAATACCGTGTTGGTAATGTAGTAAAGATCAATAATACTGTAGGTGTAGTAGAAAATATGAGCATTAGGTTATCTGTACTGAGAGATTTGGAAGGAGTAACACATTTTATTCCTCATGGACAAATAGAAGAGGTAAGTAATTTAACCCATGGTTGGTCCAGGGTAGTGTTTGATATAGGGATTTCTTATAATGAGAAGGTGGATACTGTAATGGAAGTTCTACTGGAACTAGGCGCCCAAATGAAAGCCGATTCTGAGTATGGACAGTATATCATAGATGATTTGGAAATGCTTGGAGTAGATAAATTTGCAGAATCTGCTATAGTAATTAAGTTTTTAGTCAAAACAAGACCTCTCAAACAATGGATAGTAAAACGTGAGTTGCTTAGAAGAATCAAAAACCGTTTTGATGAATTAGGAATTGAAATACCCTACCCCCAGCTGACGGTATACCATCGTGATTTGGAAAAGAGGCAGGATAGTATTTCTTTTCCAAATGAAGGGGTTTAAAGAGAAGCTGATTTTTTAGTATCAAAAAAATTCGGACGAATAGAAAGTAGGTTAGCTAATTGATTAGTATTTAGAGCCTTCTTAAAAAGCCTTAATCTTAAAAGGCTTTGCACCTGATGAAAAACTAAAAGTTAATAATCGTTATTGAGATGAAATTAAAGCTAATCTTGTTTTATTAATTGTTTTTAAGCGAGTCCTATTTAGTAAAAATTAAATAGAATGGAAGGATATATAATTATCTCGAAATAAATTTAATCAGACCACTCAAATTTATTTATGATATTATAGCGTTTAAAGTATAACCAGGGTTCCAATAATTGTCATTTCCACGCTAGTAAAAAAATATTTTAAACGCAATTCAAAAATTCAGCTTGTATTAGCAATTTGCTTCTTGGAATTCAGGATAATATAACTGTATACTTCTTAGTTGATTTATTTATCGACCTCAATCCTCTCCAGTCTTCAGTTATTTAAACCATTTAAATTAGTGAGATTGGTAACTTTGTTTTTAATATCTACATTAACATCTAAACAGTATATAACTTCATCTTTAAATTCTAATACATTGTCTAAAAAGTGGTTATTTATCATTTTAGTTTTAGTACCTATATTAACTAAGGCACAGCGCTTGCAAAATATTACTATTGACACAGATGACAATGGTAAAATATTTAGTGAATTCCTCCATGAGATCCAGAAAAAAGAGAATGTAATCATTGTTTTTAATGAGCAGCTTTTGAAAAAAAGAACCGTTTATGGAATCAAAGAAAAGATCTTTTTTTTAAACTACATTGAAGATTATCTCACTCAATACAATATTATAAAGCTTGAGGACAATATTTTATTTGTTGTTTCAAAAGTAGTT
>JBEPWY010000102.1:0-4494 GCA_041642185.1 Marivirga sp. | reverse complement strand
TATGGTAAAAGAAAAGATAATTACATGATACTTAAAGGCGAGTTAGGTGTGAATAGCGCTCTCATTGGAAAAGTTGTGGATGGAAGTATAAACGAACCGGTAATTGGTGCACAGGTAATTATTCCCTCAAAAAATATTGGAGCTGTTACAGATATTAACGGAAGGTTTTCTATCGAGACTCAAGCAGACTTATTGGAAATAAATGTTTCATTTATCGGATTTGAAAAAAAGTCTTTGATCGTAGGGTTTCACCCTGATGTTGGGGCAAAAGAAATAAATTTTGTAATACATCCTGAATATCAGGAATTGAAAAGTGTGGTGGTAACTGCTGAAGGGCCGGATAAGAATGTTAAAGCCACTTTGCCAGGTGTGGAGAGAATGGGAATTGAATCTATCAAAAACCTACCGACATTTATGGGAGAGGTTGATCCAATTAAAAGTTTGACAACCTTACCTGGTGTAAGTATGGTGGGAGAACTCTCCACCGGTTTTAATGTAAGGGGTGGTGAAACTGGACAAAATTTAATATTACAGGATAATGCAACCATTTACAATCCTTCTCATTTGTTCGGGTTTTTTTCTGCCTTTAATCCAGATCTTGTAAGCGATGTAGTACTTTATAAGGGGGGCGGGCCTGCTAATTATGGTAGTCGGGTAGCTTCTGTCCTCGATGTTTCTTTGCGTAATGGTGATGCAGGTCATTTCAAGGTGTCAGGGGGTGTGGGGCTCGTTTCCAGTAGACTTACACTTGAAGGACCTATTGTGAAAGGGAAGTCTTCATATATAGTAGGTGGTCGGGTTTCTTATAGTGATTGGTTGCTAAAAGCCACAGATAATCTTGTTTTAAATCAAAGCTCAGCTCAGTTTTATGATGTGACGGCAAAGCTGTTTCAAACGATTAATGAAAAGAATTTTTTAACCTTTTCCCTTTACAACAGCTATGATGACTTCAATTTGGCGAGTGACTCAGTTTTTAGTTGGCAAACTATAAATGCCTCCTTACTATGGGATCATACTTTCAATGATCAGGTTAATAGTTCACTTAGCCTCGCCAGTAGCAATTATATGAGTCAGATACAGAATTTGGATGAAATTGAAGGCTTTGCCTATGTCAATGAAATCAATAATCTTAATATTAAATATGTATTAAATTATGAACCCACCGATAAGCTCAAAATTACTGGGGGTATGGAAGCAGTGGGTATTTTGCTTGAGCCTGGGGAATTGAACCCGCTAGAGCCAGACAATAATGTTCTTGCTTCTGATATGCAAGATCAGAAAAGTCTTGAGGCTGCAGTTTTTGCACAAGCAGACTTTAAAATTTCCTCTAAATTATCAATGGCAACCGGGCTTCGCTTTTCAAATTTTTTCCGTTTAGGGTCAGATAAAATCTATCAATTTGATTTCGAACAAACTAACGGAAGGTATCCTGCTATTTCTGATACGCTTCATTATTCAGAAAACGAGCTTATTAAATATTATAATGGTTTGGAGCCCCGATTGTCTTTGAGGTATATGGTTTCTGCTGATTTGTCATTGAAGATCAGTTATTTCCGTACTTTTCAATATCTTCATCTTATTTCTAATACTGCCGCAGCTACTCCGCAAGATTATTGGGTAACAAGCGGCCCATACCTGAAACCAGCTATTGGTAATCAATTTTCTATCGGTTTATTTAGGAATTTTGGTGACAACGCCTATGAAACTTCCATTGAAACCTTCTATAAAACTACCAAACATGCAGTTGATTATATAGAAGGTGCAGATATAACGCTTAATCCTGCCCTGGAAGCCGGACTTCTGCAGGGTAAGGCCTTTGCCTATGGAGTAGAAGCTTTATTCAAAAAAACCAGTGGCATTTTTAATGGGTGGATATCTTATACTTATTCCAGAAGCCTCCGCCAATTCAATGTCAATGCAGGTAGTCGGAGGGAAATTAACAAGGGCGAGTTATATCCAGCTACCTATGATCAGCCTCATAATCTTTCGCTTGTAACTAATCATAATATAAACCAAAGAGCCACTTTTTCTCTCAATTTTAGTTATAGTAGTGGAAGGCCAATTACCATTCCGGTTTCTAAATATTCCTACGGTCCGTATCTTTCCGTGCTTAACTATTCTGAACGTAATGAGTATAGAATTCCTGATTATCATCGTTTGGATTTATCCTTGACAGTATCTGATGATCCAGTTAAAAATAGTAAATACAATGGAGAATGGGTTTTTTCCATTTATAATGTCTATGCTAGAAAAAATGCCTATTCTATTACTTTTAATAAATATGGAAAAGCTAAGAAACTATCCATTTTAGGTAATATCTTTCCTTCAATCGCTTATAATTTTAAATTTTAATGGAGCACATCATTCGTTACATATCAAACGCATTAAGGAGTTACTTTCATGGTAGCTATACAACTACTTTATTACTAATGATTTTTTTTACTTGGGGATGTATAGAGCCTTATGATTTTATGGTGAAAAATGATGAAGCCGGACTAGTGGTAGAAGGTTTTATATCTGATGTATCTTATAATCAGACACTGGATTATCCATCAGATGGTCGTTTTTTCTCAGTGAAATTAACCTATACAAGTGATGTAATAAATATTCGGGGGGAAAAGGTTATCGGAGCCAATGTGCAGCTAATAGATGATAGCGGAAATAAATGGCAATACACTGAAATGGAAGATGAAACTTATGCGTTACTTGATCCTAATTTCAGAGCGATCTCTTCAAAAAAATACCAACTCAATATTGCACTGTCAGAAGGCCAGGTTTATGAGTCGGCATGGGTTAAATTACCAGAAGTAGAAGCTCCTGAGATGGGTGCTGTTAGTTTCACGGAAGAGGAGGTTGAAACTTATGTTTATATAGCAGGGGAAGAAAAAATAAGGACTATAAAAGGCATGCATGTTACCGTAGAACTACCTGAAAACAATACTGAACAACCTCTTCTAAATAAATGGACTTACGATCCTACATGGGTTTATGTAGCCCCACTCGCCAGAGAGTCCACTGGTGCATCCAAAACCTGTTGGGCTAAAAATAATAGGTACCTAAATTCATATGATCTGAGGGAGGATTTTACTGGTGGATATAAGCAAGAACTTTTTTTTATGGAGACTGAGGGTAATGAACGAATTTTTGAGATGTTTTCAGTTTTGATTATCAGACATATTATGAATGAAGAGGGATTTTACTTTTGGAAAGAACTTAAGGAGATGTCTGCAAGTGGACTGCTTTTAGATAAATTACCATATGACTTAGCAACTAATATTCAATCTGTCGGAGATAAAACACGTGTTTCCGGTTATTTTGGTGCAGTGAAAGAACAAGCCACAAGGTGGTATTTTAATAAAAATGAATTGTCTTATAAGGTTTTGAATGATTTGCAAGATAATTGTCTTAATTACGGTGCTCCCGGCCCCCCAGCTGCTGAATGTCTCGATTGTATAGATTATTCAAAAGGTTCCGCAGTTGCAGAAGCACCATTCTGGTGGAGTAAGTAAGCATTAATATTTGAATAAAATACTGATTAATGAATTAAGCTAAATGTTATCAGCTGAGCATATACAATAACAATAATAAGAGAGGCTGCTAATTGGGGAATAAATGCAGGATCACAATAATTATAACCTTATGTATAAAATGAAGCTAATTCTATTTTTCTCTTTTACTGTTATTTCATTTTCTATTTATGCTCAGGGAGCATTGAAAGTATTTGATAAATCAAAGAATGCTTGTGGAGTATTTTCATTAAAGGGAGAAGAAATTGTTACGGCTGATTTGGATAAAATCACTTATGTTAATCAATCATTTCATTGCGTAAAAAATAATATAGAAGGTATTATTGCAATGGACGGAACATTGGTGGTATCGGTTGAATTTGATTCCCTTTCATATAATAATTGTAGCCAACCTAAGTTATATGCTGCCTACAAAGATCAACAGTGGATGGTTTATGGAGCAAAGGGTGAGGTGCTTGCTGAATTGAATTATGACAGAGTTTCTGCTCCGCTTTAAATATACAGTAGCGCTATTTAAAGAGGATAAATTTTATGAACTGGATCTTGAAAGCGGAAAAGGGAAGAAATTTCTGAAGAAGAATTATATACCTACAGTTTAAATTATAGTCAATGTTTCGACCTGGAAGTTAAAGAAGGTTTTCAATCGGCTCAACTAACATCTCAGGCTGGATTGGTTGGGTTTAAAAAAGAGGATCAATGGATAATAAAACCAGAGTATCGCAGGCTCAATTATACAGGAGACTTCTGGATAGGTTTAAAATCAGACAAATACGGAATAATACAGCAGAGGGTAAAGAACAAAATTTGAATTTGATAAAATATCCTTCGTAAATAAATGTGCTATTGTAAAAAAAAAAATGGCCTTCATGTTGTTTTTTCTGTTGAGGAAGAAAGAATGATTGTGCCTATGAAATATGATCAGATCACTTTTTTTGAATAATTGATTCAATAGTCTATTCTTAAACAT
>JBEPWY010000101.1:0-10326 GCA_041642185.1 Marivirga sp. | reverse complement strand
CTAGGAAAGAATGACTTTTCCAATGATTTTAAAATCCCGGAAAAGTTATATGGTAGGGATGGTAACATAAAAGATTTACTGGAATCATTTAATAGAATAAGTAATGGTGCAAAAGAGCTCGTTTTGGTAAAAGGAGCTTCAGGAACTGGTAAATCGGCATTGATCAGCGAAATTCATAAGCCCATTACTGAAAAGAAAGGCGTTTATATTTCCGGTAAATTTGATCAATTTCAGCGCAACAATCCGTATTCCGCCATAAGCCAGGCTTTTAAAGGTTTTTGTAAATCATTGCTTTCAGCACCGGAAGATGTTTTGAAGCAATGGAAGAATAAAATACAGAATTCTGTAGGGGAAAACGGAGAGGTACTCATTGAAATTATCCCCCAATTAGCATTAATTATTGGAAATCAACCTGCTCTGCCCGCACTGGGGGCTGTAGAATCGCAGAACAGATTAAACTTCGTCTTTCAAAACTTTATTAAAACCATAGCAAGACCAGATCAGCCACTGGCTTTATTTATCGATGATATGCAATGGGCAGACAATGCCTCATTAAACTTGCTTTATGCTTTATTATCTGACAAAGAACTCAACTACTTAATGGTCATCCTTTCTTATAGGGACAATGAAGTAGATGAAGCACATCCTTTCAGTCAAATGTTAAAGAAATTGCAGAATGAACGATGGAATACTTTAACTATTAGTTTATGTAATCTTGAATCAAATGCTCTTATTAGTTTAGTTCAGGATGCATTTCTTGATAAAGATGATTCACTTAAAGAATTGGCGGAACTTATTCAACAAAAAACTAATGGTAACGCATTTTTCGTCAATCAATTTCTCAATACACTTTATAGAAAGGGGTGTATAACTTCTGAGATTGAAAACAGAAGATGGGTTTATGATAAAAATAAAGTGAACGAACTAGGGTTCAGTGATAATGTGCTGGAACTGATGATGAACAAAGTGGATGTTTTGCCACTTGATGTTAAGGAAGTAATGAGAATAGCCGCGGTTATTGGCAGCGTTTTTTCCCTGAATTTCCTGGCCTCTATTAAGGAAGTGGAGAGGGAAAGCATTGCAGCTACATTAAAAAAGTGTCTTCAGGAAAATCTTATTATCCCTATAACGGACAACTACAATTTAATTGACAGTGAAAAGATTTCAGAGGATATTGAATTTAAGTTTGTACACGATAGAATACAACAGGCTTTCTACCAATTGTCGACCATCAATGAAACCAGTCTCTTACACCTGGCCATTGGTCGGAATTTAATGCAATCAGAAGAAGGGAATGAAGAGACTATTTTTGATATGGTGAACCACCTTAACGAAGCTATTATTCATATAAAGGAACCTGATGATAGTCTCAAGATTGCCCATTACAATTCAATAGCAAGCGAAAAAGCCATGCTTTCTTCCGCTTTTGGCTCTGCTCTCAACTATGCTATTAAAGGAATGGAAGTATTGGAGGGCAAAGAAATAGATGACAGGCAAGGTATCATTTTCCAACTGATCCTCTTAAGGGCTGAAGCTGAACACTTATCGGATAATGATGAGGCAGCTATTCAATATTTTGATTTAGCCATTTCTATGGCCAAAACAAAAAATCAAATAGCCAGGGCCTATGAAAAGAAAATTCATTTCTATACCAATATTGGTGAGTTTAAAAAAGCTTATGCCACTGGGAGTGAAGTTTTGAAGAAAGTTTACTCAATCGACTTACCTTCTACTCCTTCTAAACCGGCCCTGATTATTCAGATGCTTAAAACCAAAAGTAAATTCAGGGGTAAACCTATAAGGGATTTTGTTAATCATCCTGAAGCAAAAAATGAGGAAGTAATTTCAGCAGTAAAACTAATTGCTGCTATATTGAAATCCGCCTATCAGATTAAACCTGAGCTGGCAGTGGCCAACGCGATGGTAATGGTTAATTTGTGCATGAAGCATGGCAATACTGCCGATAGTGCCATTGGTTATATGGTTTTTGGAGGAATATTCCTCGGAGGCATTCTCGGTATGAGAAAAACAGGGAATTTATTCGGTCAGTTAGCCATAGACCTGAATAAAAAATTTAATAATGCTACGCAAAAAAGCGAGGTACTGTTTGTGAATGGTTATTTTGCTACTTCCTGGCTCAACCCTATAAAGGATGCGGAAAGTTATTTTCAACAAGCCTATGATGTAGGTTTAGAGACAGGAGATTTATTCCATACAGGCTGTAGTTGTTGTGCCATTCTGCAGCACCAATTAATAAAAGGTGCTCCTTTACCTCAAATTGAGAAAAATGCAAACGATTATCTGGAGTTATTACAAAAATTAAGCAATAACAAAGAGACAATAGGCACTGTATTAGCCATAAAACAAGCTATTCTTTGTTATAAAGGAGAAACTAATAGAGCCACCTCTTTTGATGACGACAACTTTTCCGAAGAAGAATATGCTGCAACTGCAAATGAATATGTATCTCAACATTTTACTCATTACTTCTACCTTAACAAACTTTTCAATCAGTTTTTAAATGGTGATTTTGAGGAAAGTAAAGAAACGCTAAAGAAATCTACTTCCTTATTGCAAGCCTCCGCTGGAATGTTGCACAGCACAGAACACTATTTCCTGCAAGGGCTTATTTCTTCCGGCATGGCAGCACAAAAGAAATCTTCTTTAAAACCTTTAAAAGCAGCATTAAATAAGTTTAAAAAATGGGCAAAATCTAATCCAGAGAATTTTGAAGCAAAATTTCTGTTATTGGATGCTGATTATTTATTCCTTAAAAACAAAAATTGGGAAGCATCAAAAAGATACTCGGAGGCGCTGGAAAAGGCCAAAAAGTTTGAATTCAATCATCTTATACCAATTATCCATGAAAAATTATCCCTCCTTTTCGAAAATGAAAACCGAATGGAAGAAGCCATTTTTCATATGCAACAAGCAGTTGTATTGTTTCAAAGACAGGGTTTTAACCAGAAATATGAACAGCTGAGTAAAAAACAGCAAGGTAATTTCAGAAGTACAATTAGTACATACTCAAACAGTATAACCAATACCAGTTATTCAATCGGAAAAGGAAATGTAATTGACATCAACACCATTATAAAATCTGCCCAGACTTTATCTGGTGAAGTAGTATTATCAAATTTATTGGACAAGGTGATGCACTTAGTTATTGAAAATGCCGGGGCTGAGAAAGGATTCTTATTAATTAAAGAAGAACAAAGTCAACAATGGTATGTTGAGGCGGAATGTAATATTGAAAATAGACAGATTGAAGTATTAAAGCATATACCTTTAAAAGCAATGACCCCGAGAGGTGAAAGGGAAGTTATTTCTGCCGGCATTGTTAATTATGTAATACGCACTAAAGAAAATGTAGTGCTTAATGATGCAACAAAAGAAGGAAACTTTACATCTGATGAACATGTTTTAAATAAGTCCTCTAAATCCATTCTTTGTATCCCATTAATATATAAAGGCAAGATGACAGGTATACTGTACCTTGAGAATAATTTATCCTATGGGGCCTTCAATACAGAGCGAATAGAAATACTTAATATGCTTACGACTCAAATGGCTATTTCTATAGATAATGCAATGTTATACGAGAATCTGGAAGAAAAAGTGCAGCAGCGAACCTCTGAAGTGGTAAAACAAAAGGAAATTATAGAACAAAAGAACGAAAACATTACCGCAAGTATCAAATATGCACAAAGAATACAGAATGCCTCATTACCGACTAATGAAAGTATAAGTGCCTCGCTGAAAGAAAATTTTATTCTGTTCAAGCCAAGAGACATCGTTTCGGGGGATTTTTACTGGTTTGCTCAAAATAAAAATAAAATTTTTATTGCAGCGATTGATTGCACAGGGCATGGCGTTCCGGGCGCCTTTATGTCTTTAGTAGGTGGTTCGCACCTTACACAGATTGTGAAACAAAATAATGTGGTTCAGCCCAGCAAGATATTGGATGGCCTACATAATGCCATTCAAAAATCTTTAAAGCAAAAGGAGAGTCAAAATCAGGATGGTATGGATGCAGCACTTTGCGGGATAGATTTTAAAAATAATACTCTTGAGTTTGCGGGTGCTAATAATCCATTGATTATGGTGAAAGGTAATGGGGATATGGAGATTATTAAAGCCAATAAAATAGCAATTGGTGGTAAGAGAAAGACTTCAAACAATGAGAAATTTAAAAATCATATTGTTTCTATGGAGCCAAAAACATCCTATTACTTATTTTCGGATGGCTATGCCGATCAGTTTGGTGGCCCAGATGATAAAAAGTTCATGGTAAGGAGATTTAAAAATCTTTTGCAAGAAATTGCTCATGAGCCAATGGAAAAGCAAAAAGAAATCCTCAACAATAGATTTAACGATTGGAAAGCTGACCAAAGCCAGGTAGATGACATATTGGTCATAGGATTTAGAACCATTTAACCTTAGGATATTAACAGTCAATTTTACTAAAATACTTCTACTGAAACAATAGCATTGATAATAATATCTGCCTAATATCAGCCTTTCAATAAATCCTGCATCATTTTTGCGTTTTTTGGGGCTCTTGCTTTCTGATCATTATTAAAATAAATGTACCTGTTTTGAATTCCTTTTAACTCATTAAGGCTTTTAGCCCAATCCCTCAATTCATCTTCAGTATAATAATCTGTATACCAATTTGATTTACCATGAAATAGTCATAAACGCAGCATACCAACCGAGCATAGCTTGCCTGCCTTTGGCAGGAATATTATAAGGAAATGTGATGGTTTTAGGTTTGCTTACTGCTGAACTATTCCATGTGACAACTAAAGAACAAATTATTATACACATGAAATCTCAGATATGTTTTATTCGTAGTTTTAATCACATCGCTCTCTAAATTGTCAGGAGCTGATAGAATGCAAAAAGTAACATTATATTTTTCAAGTATCTGATAAACTTCCTCATTGAACCAAGAATTATGCCTGAATTCAATCACATTATCAAAATCAGCACTCAAAGCCTTACAAAAATTCTCCAGTTTTTCAGTGTTTTCATGTAAGTTGGCCGGTAACTGCCATAATATACAGCCCAATTTCCCGTCTAATATCTGGATAGCATAATAGAAATTAGACAAAGATTTTTCAGGATTATTAAGCTTTTTCAAATGTGTTAAATACCTGCTTCCTTTTAAGGTGAATTTAAAATTCCCGGGCACCTGATCATACCAATTCTTTAAAACCGCTTTTTTTGGAAGGCTATAGAAAGTATTGTTAATTTCTACGGAATTAAAATGATGTGCATAAAAAGCCAACCATTCCTTTTTTACTAAGTCGAAAGGGTAAAATTCCCCTTTCCATCCATCATACTGAAATCCGGAACACCCAATATATGTTTTCATTAAACTATAATTTTTGACATGATTCACATATGTAACAACTTCTGCCCGACACTTTTATCTTCTTGATTTTCCCTTTGCACTTAGGGCAGTCCCCCCCTTCTTCCCTTCTTTTTAAAAGGTAATTGTCAGGCATTTGAGATGGATCCGCATCATTATTAATGGCTGTTTTTAAAACCCTTTGCATTACAGAAAAAATATTCTTGAGAGCCTTCTCTTCCAAGCTTTTTGCTTTCTTTTCCGGGTGGATTTTACTTTGGTAAAGTATTTCATCAGAATATACATTACCGATACCAGAAATTAAACTTTGATCCATTAATGTGTTTTTTATTTTACCTGAGCGGCTCTTTATAATGTCAATAAACTTTTCAGAATCTATTTCTAAAGCATCATCACCTAATTCATTGGCTTTTAGAAATGACTCTAAAGTATCGATAAGTCCTATTTTTCCAAATTTCCTGCTGCAAACGAATGAAAAATAATCATCTCCTTTAAATTCAAATAATACACAACTATGCTTTGGCTCCTTTTCTTTCTCTTTAAAAAAATAAGGATAGCCTGTCATTCCAAAATGCATACTTAGCCATATATTATTTCCGCATTGAATGAACAATTGTTTTCCAATTCTTTTTGTCTTAGTGAATGGCTTAGAGCTTACTGATTTTTTAATAGCAGAAGCATCTGAAATAAGTACGCGGTCATCATTTATTATAACAGATTTTATTTCTTTATTTAATCCATTTTTCTGGATTTGTTTATTAAACACTTCTACATCAGGCAATTCAGGCATAATTAAACATTGTTATTATTTTTTTAAAAACGTCTGCTTTTGAAAGTGGGTTTAGCTAAGAGCACGTAATATGAATAATTGGGCAAAATCAATTACTTTTACAGTCAATTCAGCAAATATCAAAACATGGAGCAGGCTTATATTACAGATAAAGTATTTACCAAAATTGATTTCACTGTAGAGTCACTTGAAAAAGGAGAGTATGAGGAATGCTCTTTTGTGAACTGCAATTTTGCCAATGAGGATCTTTCGGATTTTAAATTCCTTTCCTGTAACTTTTCACTTTGTAACCTGAGCCTGGTCAACCTGATCAATACCACTTTAAGTGAAGCGAAATTTTTGGATTGCAAAATGCTAGGTCTGGATTTTGAAACTTGTAGTGAATTCGGTTTTAGCCTTACTTTCGAAAACTGCTTACTGAATAACTCCCTATTTTATAGAAGAAAACTAAAACGAACAAAATTTATCGGTTGCAAATTAATGGAGGTCGATTTCTCACAAAGTGATTTAAGCTTTGCAATATTTGATAATTGTGATTTAAAAGGAGCAACCTTTGATAACAGCATATTGGAAAAAGCAGATTTCAGAAGAGCTTTTAATTTCTCCATAAATCCCGAAAGGAACAGAATCAAAAAAGCTAAATTTTCATTTGATGGAATTATTGGTTTATTAGGGAAATATAATATCGATGTGGAATAATTGAAGACAATTAACATTTAATTATTTAACTAAAAAAGCCACTCCAACTACTGGAATGGCTTTTTTCATTTAATTATCAAACAACTTATACTGTAAATGCATAAAGTTTAAAACAGAAAAAGTTCTCTATTTTAACTCACCTTATATTTATCATAAAATACTTCAAGACCAATCAAATCAACCTCAATATCTTTATATTTGGCTCCTTCATTTTTAAAGGTAGTGATAGCCTCCAAAACGTCATAATCTATATATTTTGATTTACTGGCATCAATAACTACTTTAGAATTTCTCGGCAAACCATCCAGTGTTTTCACCATACTTGCTTTGTTAAGAAAAGTAACCTCCTCAGATAATACTAATTTTACCGGCTCACCCTTCATATGTGATTTAGCATCAAATGAATAGGTGTTTTTCATATTCTTGAGCAAGATGTTGATTATACCCACAACCAAACCAATAATAATTCCTATTAATAAATCGGTGAAAACTATGGCAAGAATGGTGATAAGGAAAGGATAAAACTGACCTTTACCTGTTTTGTACATTTGCTTAAATAAACCTGCATTAGCTAATTTATAACCTGTAACCAAAAGGATGGCCGCCAAACTGGCATACGGAATTAAGTTAATAATTTGTGGAATTGCCAATACCGATGTCAACAAAAATATACCATGCAAAAAGGCTGACATTTTAGTTTTAGCTCCTGAATTAATATTTACTGAACCTCTCACAATTACAGCTGTCATTGGCAATCCACCAATTAACCCTGCAAAGATATTACCCACACCCTGCGCTTTTAATTCCCTGTTAAGTGGAGTTCTTCTTTTTTGTGGGTCTAATTTATCAACTGCTTCAATGCTCAATAGTGTTTCCAAACTGGCCA
This sequence comes from Marivirga sp., assembly GCA_041642185.1. Lineage (GTDB taxonomy): Bacteria > Bacteroidota > Bacteroidia > Cytophagales > Cyclobacteriaceae > Marivirga. Next base: position 2,574 of record JBEPWY010000101.1, on the reverse strand, counting down.
CAATAGCAATAGTAATAGCTATTATGTATATTTTAGGATCGGAGAGCACGCTAAAATCAGGAAAAGTGAACAATTCTGAAAATTCTGTGTCTGTTCCCAGTTCTGGAATTGTTACCAAATGATCCTGACTTAAAGCCATTCCATTTCCTAAATAAATAAAGATCTGATTGATAGCGACACCTAAAAACACCACCAATAAAGGGGCGGGAATAGACTTTATTGATTTGATTTTAAGATAGTTCCAACCTATTAAGATTGCCAGGGAAGCAATTGAGATAATAACTGCTGCCAAACTCATTTGATTAAAAGCATTTACTATTGCACTGAATGCGTTCTCATGGTTGATCTGCCAAAAATCCAGATCCCCCAAATAATCTTTGTCATAGCCAAATGCATGAGGGATCTGCTTAATTATTAGCAAAATACCTATTGCGGCCAGCATACCTTTTATAACTGCTGAGGGGAAATAATTACCTATAGTTCCCGCTTTCAAAAAACCTAAAACTAATTGTATTACACCGGCTAAAACAACTGCTACCAAAAAGCCTTCAAAAAAGCCTATGTTGTCAATAGCATTTAAAACAATTACCGCCAGACCGGCAGCAGGGCCTGAAACTGCCAATTGGCTTCCGCTAAGCATGGAAACTAAAACACCACCGACTACACCTGTTATAATACCTGCAAATAATGGCGCTCCTGATGCTAGTGCTATACCTAAACATAAAGGTAAAGCTACCAAAAATACGACTATTCCTGATAATGCATCATTTTTAAAAAAAGAAAAATTAAGCCCTGTGAGCTTGTTAAATTTGGACTGATCCATACTAAAAATGGTGTTAATATATTATTTTATTTATTTAATTATTATGTACGAAATAATTAAATAAAATCAGGAGGGGGGCAAATAGGGGTAAGCACAAGCGAATTATACCGCCGAAATTGATATTCCATTTTAGAAGAATTATCTGATAAGCAGTTAAAAATGGATTTATTTAGTGTTATGAGGTCATTAAAAATTTTGGAATAATTTTCACCTGAAGTTTTATTTTCTTCATGGCTTTCTTTTGATTCTTCTTCAAAAATATTTAGGCCGGGAACTGATTCCTCTTCCAGTCCGTCACTGCTTAAGGCTTTATCATTAAAATCCTGGATGGCATTTAGGCATAACTGTGGTATGAATGCTACATTTAACAAACTAACCACAAACATGAGCGCTATAAACTGAGTAATTTTCAAACCAGATTGCAAAAATACGATAAATAATAAGATATGTTTCAACATTAAAGCAATTAAGGGCTAAATTGTTTCACATCACATAACATAGTATGCTCCAAAATTGTATTGGTTGCATGAAAAATAACCTTGGCTTCAAATTCAGTTAATAATTAGCAATTAACTTTCAGCATGAAATGAGCATAATTGAGGAACAACAATGGTAATTGTTACTATGGAAGCGCCTTTTCTTTTTCAGGTTTTTCATAACTTAATATCTTATTTAACATTCCCACAAAAATGAATTCATGTAGAATATATACGCTATACCAGTAAACCCTACCCAATAAACCATGTGGTCGGAATGTAGCTGTTTGGGTTATTTTGTTACGTCCATTTTCCTCGCTGATTTTAAACTCAAGCCATGCTTCTCCCGGTAATTTCATTTCAGCATATAATAGTAACCTTCCCTCCTTCTTATCAGCTACAATCACCCTCCAAAAATCTAATGAGTCACCAACCACTAACTGGTCGGGGCTTCTTCTTCCTCTTCTTAAGCCTACTCCTCCAACTGCTTTATCCATATACCCTCTTATTCTCCAAAGAAAGTCTCCATAATACCACCCTCTTTCACCTCCCAGGCTCCAAATATTATCTAAAACTTCTTCTTTAGGCCTTGAAAACTCCTTGGTTCTTTTATCAATAAGACATCCATGCACCGGGATTTGAACGAAATCCAGCAGATCTGTATTGATCTTTGAGCTTGCTAACGCATCTTTCCAGCTTGAAACCACCTCGTTTTGAGCAATTTTATCAAAAGCTAATTTTACTGCATCTTCATAGGGTATTAAATCCTGAGGAATAATTTTATTAATCCCCTCATTTTTCACTATCACCTCGTTCCTCATACTTTCAACAAGGCTACTGGCTATTTTATAGGAGGTAGATGTAACAAAGTGAAGCCAGTAAGAACTCAAACGAGGAGTTAGAACTGGTAGTGTGATAATTACTCTTTTTAACTGCCTTACCTTCGCAAATCTTAACAACATTTCTTTATAAGTAAGAATATCAGGGCCTCCGATATCAAAAACTTTATCATAGGCTTCCTCTTTTCCCAAAACATCTGACAGGTATATTATCACATTTCGAATAGCAATGGGCTGGCATCGGGTTTTTAACCATTTTGGGGCTACCATTATAGGTAATTTTTCTACCAGGTCACGGATTATTTCAAAACTTGCACCCCCTGAACCAATAATAATAGCAGCTCTTAATACTGTTAAAGAAGCTTTTGCTTCATTTAAAATACCTTCCACATTTTTACGTGAACTCAGGTGTTGAGACAAGCCTTCATCATTGGAT
>JBEPWY010000100.1:0-10344 GCA_041642185.1 Marivirga sp. | reverse complement strand
TCCTCATTACATTTCTCGTAGAATTTATTTCTTTTATTCTGATATATTTTACCTGGGGAGATGAGGTGGTGTTTACTTCTGTAGGTCAGAAGCTTTTCTTTTCTGCTTTCCATGCTGTAAGTGCTTTTTGTAATGCAGGATTTAGTTTGTTTAGCAATGGTTTAGCACAAAATGGTGTGGCAACAAGTTATGTATTACATATCGTCATTGCTATTACATTAATATTAGGAGGCTTAGGCTTCTCCTCTATGCAAGATTTATTTAGCATTTCAAGCTTAAGGGAAAGATTGAAAAGTCCTTGGAAAGACTGGAAATTAAGTACAAAAATCGCAGTATATACTTCACTGGTTCTTTTGGCTTCAGGTATGTTGGTGTTTTATCTTTTAGAGAGAAATAATACGCTTGCAGAGCAGAATTTTGTTGAAAGTATGATTACCAGCTTCTTCCAATCGGCCACCGCACGTACTGCCGGATTTAACACTATAGATTTTGGAGCTATAAGAACACCAACTTTAATTATGATTGCTTTTCTTATGTTTATTGGGGCATCATCAGGATCCGTTGGTGGAGGTATCAAAACATCCACATTTTACCTTTTAATTACTTCGGTTCTGGCTACCTTACGAGGTAAGGCAAAAATTGAAATAGACAGAAAATTCATTCCTAAAGAATTGTTGTTTAAAGCTTTGTCTATTTTCTTTTTCGCAGCTTCAGTAAATCTGGTAGCTATTTTTACACTTACTATAACTGATAGTAATATCGCTTTATCCCAATTAATTTTTGAACAGGTTTCTGCATTTGGTACGGTAGGTTTAAGTACGGGCATAACCGCAGAGCTATCATTGGCTGGCCGCATCGTCATTATTTTATCTATGTTTATCGGTAGGGTAGGTACACTTACTTTTGCGCTGGCTCTAAGTAGTAGAAAATCCACTAAAGGTTATAAATACCCTAAGGCTCATTTAATGGTGGGCTAATTCCTATAATTTATTTCCTTTTTTAAATGACATTTTCCATGCCACATTGGCATAAGTTTTACTTTGGTGCTATTTTCGCTGAATGACTCGTATGATAGAAATTCCTTTCCATAAATATCAGGGTACCGGCAATGATTTTATCATGGTTGATAACCGTTCCCAACTGATTGATAGAAATGATAAACAGTATGCCCAAAAGCTTTGCGATCGTAAATTTGGCATAGGGTCAGATGGTTTAATCTTAATTGAAAATCATACACAATATGATTTCGAAATGGTTTTTTTTAATCCGGACGGCTCCCAAAGTATGTGCGGAAACGGTAGCAGGTGTGCTGTGATGTTTGCCAGGCATTTAGGTATTATTGAAGATGAAACCACTTTCCTGTCGACAGATGGAGTGCATACAGCCACTATTGATAATGATATTGTGAGTTTAAGCATGAAGAATGTTAAACCTGAAAGTATTCAAACTTACCCTGAACATTTTACCATTGACACGGGCTCTCCGCATTATGTTATTTTTACCAGCAATTTAAATCACAAAGCAGTAAAAGAAGAAGGGGCAGTTATTCGTTACAGTGATGAATTCAATGAGAAAGGCATTAATGTTAATTTTGTAGAAAAGTTAGGAAAGCAACATATAGCGGTTCGAACTTACGAAAGAGGAGTGGAAGACGAAACTTTATCATGCGGCACTGGCGTTACTGCTTGTGCCATAGCACATGTGCTGCATGGAGGTATTTCTCCTGTTCAAATTAAAACAAAGGGAGGTGATTTAACGGTTAAGTTTGATCTGGAAAATCAGACTGCTAGCCACATATTTTTAGAGGGGCCGGCAAAGAAAGTGTTTAGCGGGCAAATCAACCTTTAAAAACCATAGATTTAGTAAAAAAGCGTGTAAATTAGCGCAAATTTTCAATTAATATTTCAATTACGAATGTTTGATTATATAGCAAAAGGACTCACCAAAATGTTCGGAACAAAATCCGACAGAGATATAAAAGAAGTGCTTCCCATGGTGGAGCAGATTAATATTGAATTCGCCAAGCTGGCCGATTTATCCCATGATGAATTAAGGGATAAAACCAATCAGGTGAGTGAGCGGATCAATGCTTATCTAAAGGAAATAGATGATAAAATAGCGGGTCTTCACGAGGAAGTAACAGAAAATACTGAGCTGGATTTGCATGAAAAAGAAGCGATCTTTAATGAGATTGATACTTTGGAAGAGCAAAGAAATGTAAAGCTGGAAGAAGTGTTGATGGAAGTGCTTCCGGAAACTTTCGCTATTGTAAAAGATACTGCCCGTAGGTTTATGGAGAACAAACAGCTGGAAGTAACCGCTTCTATGTTCGATAAGACAATGGCGGGTAAATTTGAGCATGTTAACCTGAATGGCGAAAAAGCTACGTGGGATAATTCCTGGAAGGCAGCCGGTACTGATGTTACATGGAACATGATGCATTACGATGTACAACTTATAGGTGGTATTGTTTTGCACAAAGGAAAAGTTGCTGAAATGGCAACTGGTGAAGGTAAAACTTTGGTGGCCACTTTACCGGCTTTTTTAAATGCCCTAGCCAAAAGAGGTGTTCATATTGTTACTGTAAATGATTACCTGGCAAAACGTGATGCTGAATGGATGGCTCCTATTTATCAATTTCACGGTATTTCTTGCAGCTGTATAGATAATTTCAGGCCTAATTCAACAGAAAGAAGAGAAGCTTATCAGTCTGATATTGTTTATGGTACAAACAATGAATTTGGCTTTGACTACCTCAGAGATAATATGACTCGTGAAACCAAGGAATTGGTACAAGGGAAACATCATTTTGCTATGATTGATGAGGTGGATTCAGTTTTAATTGATGAAGCACGTACACCATTGATCATCTCAGGACCAGTTCCTAAAGGTGATGAGCATGAATTTCATGATTTGAGGCCTCGTGTTGAGAAATTGGTTGCAGAGCAAAGAAAATTAGTTTCCCAATATTTACTGGATGCTAAGAGACTAATTAAAGAAGGAGATGAAAAAGAAGGTGGACTGGCTCTTTTTAGAGCATTCCGTGGTTTCCCAAAACACAAACCTTTAATTAAGTTTTTAAGTGAAACAGGCGTTCGTCAGATTCTATTAAAAACTGAAAGCATATATTTATCTGATAACTCGAAATTGATGCCTGAGGCTGATGAGCCATTATTTTTTGTAATTGAAGAGAAAAATAATAACATTGACCTCACCGAAAAAGGTATTGATTTAATTACCAAAGACGGAGAGGATGAAACATTCTTTATTCTTCCGGATATAGGAGTTGAAATTGCTAAAATTGAAAATGATTCCTCGCTGTCTGATGCTGAAATCGTCAAAACTAAAGATGAAATCATTAAAGATTATGCTATTAAGGCTGAAAGAATTCATACTATCAACCAATTATTAAAAGCCTATTCATTATTTGAAAAGGATACTGAATATATATTAGTAGATGGTAAAGTGAAAATTGTGGATGAGCAAACAGGCCGTGTAATGGAAGGCAGAAGATATTCTGACGGACTGCACCAGGCTATTGAAGCAAAGGAAAATGTTAAAGTAGAAGATGCTACTCAAACATATGCTACCATCACTTTACAGAACTACTTTAGAATGTACCATAAACTAGCCGGTATGACCGGTACTGCAGAAACAGAAGCAGGCGAGTTATGGGATATTTATACACTGGACGTGGTGGTAATACCAACCAATCGTGATATTGTGAGAGATGACCGCCAGGATAAAGTTTATAAAACAGTTCGTGAGAAATTTAATGCGGTTACTGAAGAGATAGTGGAAATGAGTAATGCCGGAAGACCAGTATTAGTTGGTACTACTTCCGTGGAAATCTCCGAATTACTCAGTCGTATGTTGAACATGCGTAAAATTAAGCATCAGGTATTAAATGCCAAGCAACATGCTAAAGAAGCAGATGTGGTTGCTGAAGCAGGAAAGCCAGGTACCGTAACTATCGCCACTAACATGGCCGGTAGGGGTACAGATATTAAATTAACACCTGAATCTAAAGCAGCAGGTGGTTTGGCTATTGTTGGAACGGAAAGACACGAGTCCAGAAGGGTTGATAGGCAGTTAAGAGGGCGTTCAGGTCGTCAGGGTGATCCGGGTTCGTCCCAATTCTTTGTTTCCTTGGAAGATAACCTGATGCGATTATTTGGCTCTGACAGAATTGCCAAACTAATGGACAGAATGGGACTGGAAGAAGGAGAGGTGATTCAGCACTCCATGATTTCGAAGTCTATTGAAAGAGCTCAGAAGAAGGTGGAGGAGAATAACTTCGGTACCAGAAAAAGATTGCTTGAGTATGATGATGTGATGAATTCACAGAGAGAAGTGATTTACGAAAGAAGGAGAAATGCCTTGTTTGGTGAAAGGTTGCAATTGGATATCATGAATATGATGTACGACACTTCTGAAGATATCATTTTAAATGCAAAAGCTGTTGATGGATATGATAACCTGCGTTTAACGGTGTTAGGTACAATGGGGATCGATTTTGACATACCTCAGGAAGAATTCTCAAAATCAAGCGAAAAGGAGCTTACAAGAAAGTTGTATGATAAGGTGTATGGATCTTATAAAGATAAGAATGATCAGATAAGACAAAAGGCCTTACCGATTTTAAAAGACATTCATAAAAATAAAGGTGCTACGGTTGAGGATATTTTAATTCCTTTTACTGATAAGAAAAAGCAAATTGGTGTAGCTACTAATCTTGCGAAAAACATCGATACTGATGGTAAAGAAATGATTCTTTCTATGGAGAAAATCTCTACGCTGGCAATTATTGATGAAAACTGGAAAGAGCATTTAAGAGAAATGGACGACTTAAAGCAGTCCGTTCAGAATGCTGTATACGAACAAAAGGATCCGTTATTGATTTATAAATTTGAAGGATTTGAATTGTTCAAACGTTTTATAGGTAAGTTGAATGAAGATACTGTTTCCTTCTTAATGAAAATGGATTTACCGGTTCAGGACAGTAGCCAGGTACAGGCTGCCAAAACCCAAAGGCAAAAGCAGCAACTTCAGGAAAGTAAGGCTGAGTCTAGTTCAGTATTAAGTGGTGGTGGAGGTAATAAAAACCGTCCACCGGTAGAGAAGAAAATGCCAGTTAAATCAGAAAAGATTGTAGGTAGAAATGATAGGGTATCAGTTCAGTATGCTGACGGTAGCGTTAAAAAAGACGTGAAATTCAAAACAGTTGAAGAGGATATTAAAAGCAATAAATGTGTATTATTAGATGGGTAGTATTAGAAATATTTTAGGTCTTTTGGTGATTGTTTTATTAGTGTCGGCTTGTGCCACTACCACTAAAACAACTACAGCAAGTAAAACCTTTACCGATAATTTATCTGAGTTCAGGCCAAAGGTTGATACCCTAAGCACTACGGGAAAACCCGAAAGCTCTTTTCGTAACACAAAGGAAAACTTTAGTCCTGAAAATGATGTAACAGCCACCATAGATAACAAGCTGGAAACATTAGCGGTAAATAATTCTGAAACAAAATATGTGAATGGATATGCTATACAAATTTATAGCGGAAGCAGTAGTTCAGACGCCTATGCAGCAAGGGATACTGCCATGCATATATTACCTGAAATCAGAACTAATGTGGAATATCAGCAACCGGTTTATAAGGTACGGGTAGGTAGTTTTACTGAAAGGCTGGAAGTACAAAGGACATTGCTTAAGTTGAAACCGCAATTTCCGGGGGCTATTTCAGTGCCTAAAAGAATTAAAGTAAATTGATATGGATTTAAAAGAACGAATAAAATCGTTGGCGAAAGCCCATTTTCAAGAAATAAAAGATGTCAGAGAGCATCTGCACGCACATCCTGAGCTTTCTTTTCAGGAGACTGAGACTGCTGCATTTATTTCTAAGAAGCTGAATGATTGGGGAATACCTCATCAGACAGGCGTGGCTGACAATGGTGTTGTCGTTCTTATTAAAGGTAAAAATCCGAAAAAAAAGGTAACTGCTTTAAGGGCTGATATTGATGCGTTGCCTATAACTGAGCAAAATAATGTTCCTTATAAAAGTACAAATATTGGTGTAATGCATGCCTGTGGCCACGATGTGCATACTTCATCTATGTTGGGCACAGCAAAAATATTAAATGAATTAAAGGACCAGTTTGAAGGTACATTTAAGTTAATCTTTCAACCCGCAGAAGAGAAATTTCCTGGAGGTGCTTCTTTAATGATTAAAGAGGGAGTATTGAAAAAGCCTAATGTGGATAACATAATTGGTCAGCATGTAATGCCACTGATACCAGTGGGTAAAGTTGGCTTCAGAAGCGGTATGTATATGGCCAGCGCTGATGAATTATATGTAAAAGTAATTGGTAAAGGCGGTCATGGTGCCATGCCAGAAATGAATGTGGATCCTGTAATCATTTCAGCACATATATTGGTGGCATTGCAGCAAATAGTGAGCAGACATGCCAGTCCTAAAATTCCATCGGTCTTGTCATTTGGTAAAGTAATTGCAGAAGGTGCAACCAATGTTATTCCAAATGAAGTATATATGGAAGGCACCTTCAGAACGCTTAATGAAGAGTGGCGTGGTTCAGCTCATCAGAAAATGAAGAAAATGGCCGAAGGTATGGCCGAAAGCATGGGTGCTAAATGTGAGTTTGAAATCCGTAAAGGTTATCCTTTTTTAGTAAATGAACCCAAATTAACTGATCGTACCAGAGAAAATGCGGTTGATTTCTTAGGAGAAGACAATGTGGTTGACTTGGATTTATGGCTTGCGGCTGAAGATTTTGCTTATTACTCCCAGGAAATAGACGCTTGCTTTTATAGATTAGGAGTAAGGAATGAAGAAAAAGGAATTACTTCATCAGTGCATACCCCAACATTTGATATCGATAGCGCCGCTTTGGAAACAGGTATGGGTTTAATGAGTTGGTTGGCTATACAGGAGATATCATTTACTGATTAATATTATTAAAAATAAAACCGGACAACTTCTGAGGAATTGCCCGGTTTTTTATATCAATTAAGGAAAGCGCTAAAGCGCTCAAAAATATCTGTTCTTAGATCTTCATTAATGGCAAATGCCAGCAGAATAGAAAGAATTAATCCAATAGTTGCATAAATAACATCTCGGCCTAATAGCTTTCCAGCTTTTACCATGCTGTTTTTCCTTTTATTCTTTCTTCTTTTACTTATGGCTATTGCTAATTCCCTTCCGCCTAAAAGGCCTATAAAAACCCATGTTGTACTAATTGGAATGGTACTAACAACTTTGAAGTAATATAATAATACGGCGTAAACCAAATCAACAAGGGTAGCAGCTCTTACATCTGTAACCCCTGCTTTTTCATTTACAATACCTTGTATTTTATCCCCCTTCAGGAAAAACAAAACACCAAGTCCTATAAAAATGAAACCTGCAAAGGCAACAAACTGCCATGGGCCCAGGCTTCTAGGTAAATAAACAGCAATATTTGCCGCATCCTGTGAAATCCAGATTGACCATAAGGCCCCACTAGTTACCCATTGTAGTGGAGTCCACCATTTTGCGGGTTTTTTACCAGTAAAAAATTTAGCGGCAAATTTTGAAACTAAATACCAAACCACAATAGCCGCAACAAAAGCTATGATATAACCTGAAAAACTTTTAGACAATACCTTTCCTATTGAGCTTGCTTGCGTTGAAAAAGCACTTAAAAGCAACACTGATGTGGAAACCGGCATTCTTAAACGAGTAAGTACCAATAAAAGAATAGGTGCTGCCAATTGTAGGAAACTAAAGGAGGTAGGTGCTACATCGAAACCTTTCGAGGCTAAACGCTGATGGCTGACATCTCCATCATATACAACCCAGCTATAACCTACTGTTGCCAAAAATATTATACCCATAAATAACCAAAGTATCCACCATTTTCTATGGCTATTGGATGCTATAAAGGTACCTATAGTTTGTATACTGTCATTGGCAATGGCAGAATAAGCTGCCAGACAGAAACCCAGCCACATAGCAATATTAGGGTAAGGGCTAAATATGCCGCAAAGGAATGTGAGGACGGCAATTAATGTGATAAAAGATTTCTCCTTTTTGGCAATTTCAAAAGTTCTATATGTTACTTCTGAAACTTTTCCTCTGTTATATTTTGCAAATCTGTTTTTAGCCATAGAAATTCCTGAAAACGTACGGGATATTGCTTTGAATTTTAATTTGGCACAAAGCTAAATAATCATTTTGAATGCTTAGATTAAATAATTGTTAATAAATTACATTAGTGGGTAATATTAAGACAACAAACTTAAACTAAAAAAATGAGTTTCTGGAACAATGTTAACTGAATATGAATTAATAGGGCTAATAAAATCTTAACAATAGCTTTACTTCGGAAATATGCTTTACTTAAATTATAAGTTTACTTTTGCCAAATCTTTAAGAGTACTTAATTGACAGATAATCAAAATTTAAATAGCGGAAAAAGAAAGTTGCTTAGGGCAAGACGGATCTTATTGATTGCGCTCAGTATTTTTCTGTTTCTTTTAGCTATTGATTTAATCGGTTATTCATTTAAATTATTAAATAAGGATATAGTAGAGTCAATTCTGATTTTAACTTCTAATCCTTTTATCGGACTCTTTATTGGGTTGCTTATAACTGCACTCATTCAAAGCAGCAGTACTAGTACCTCCATGATTGTAGCCATAGTGGCATCTGGCTCAATAGGTTTAACTGAAGCTATTCCTATGATTATGGGCGCTAATATTGGTACTACCCTTACCAGTACATTAGTTTCATTGAGCTTTATTACCAAGAAAGATGATTTCCGAAAAGCTATTTCTGCTGGTGTTTCACATGATTTCTTTAATATTTTAGTCGTTATCCTCTTATTTCCCCTTGAATATTATTATGGTGTATTAACCACTCTCTCTTCTACAGTAACTTCATGGATAGTTGGGGCAAATTATGGAGTCTCCCAGGCAGAATTTAGTTATTCTATTTTCACAAGGCCAGTAATTTCATTTATTGGTGAAAACCTGCCGTACCCTTTAATTTTGGTAGTTTGTTCATTTATTCTTTTAGCTGTTTCCATTAAATTACTTTCAAATTTATTGTATCAGTCAATTACGGGCGGGTCAAAAGAAGTTTTGCAAAAGTATTTCTTTGGTGGTCCTTATCGTTCTTTTCTATGGGGAACAGTAATAACAGTCGGAATGCAATCAAGCTCGGTTACTACCTCAGTAATTGTTCCTTTTGTGGCGACCAGAAAAATTACATTAAAGCAGGCCTTCACTTTTATTTTAGGGGCTAATGTGGGCACTACTATTACAGCATTAATTGCGGCTATGTTTAAATCTGAAGCAGCCATCAGTATTGCTTTAGTTCATTTGTTTTTTAACCTGATTGGTGTTTTGATTTTTCTACCATTTCCTTTTATAAGAAATATACCTGTGAAACTGGCCAAATCATTTGGTAAAATGGCTATTAAATACCGTATCAGTGGATTTGTCTATATTATTTTGACCTTTTTTATAATCCCCTTTTTACTTATCTCATTTAATAATGAAAACCAGGCAATAACAGAGTTAACTTATGAAATTAAATCTGAAGAGGCGGAAAATATATACTTCAAAAAGATAATTGTAAAAGGCTCAGAAACGGATGAATTAAACCATTGGTTTGTTTATGATGAATTAAAATCTGTTGGGGAGGTTAAAAATACTCCTATGAAAATTTTCGAAGTAAAACGAAGTGACGGTAATTTGATGATCGATTCACTCACTTTCCATTTAGGGTATAATGGGGAATGCAGGTTGTACAATAAAAATAATAGGCCTTATGAAATTTGTTTGAATGAGGTTTTATTAGATTATAAAATTGATGAATTGAGTTTGGATTCTCTTCATAAATTTGAATTGAACTACAAACAGGATACAAGCTTTTCAGCTGTGTTTTTATTAGATCCTAAAAAGAATATTATTGTTAAAAAAGATATTTATAGAAATGACTCGCTCTTATACCAAGAAAGGTTACTTCAGCTTAAGTCACTTCTTTAAGCTTTCCAATCACTGTTAACCTTTCAAAAACTTTCTCAGAATGTGGAGCATCTTTTAACTCAGCGGTTAAATCCTGACCAGCCCAGTGTTCATAATGCATTCCGTTTCTCCATAATTTAGAATGACTTGCATCATAAATAACACCTTTATAAGCAATCCAAATTTCCGGTTTGTCCTGCCCGTTCCTAAGCGCCAATTGTTGTAGGCTGAATTCTTGATTTTTTAGCATAGTTTTTACAAATTTATAAACATTGTTATGAAAGCATGCATAAACCTTATTTCTGTCGATTATA
>JBEPWY010000099.1:0-10458 GCA_041642185.1 Marivirga sp. | reverse complement strand
CTGTGATCCTCTGGCAACCTGATACAAGGTGCCAAATCCTGCCCAACGAAGGGAAATATAAATAACAGGCAAATGAATGCAATTATAAAATCCGCATCAGTCGGAAAACTCAGACAAAGAAGATTTGACTCTCAAATCCAGAAATTCAACAATCAATTTTCTATATCAGTAAATAGCAACAGGCGAATGCGCATGTGTTGTTGTTGCTAACTAATTCTTTTATACTTCTGAATTGTAGTATTAATAATTGAAGGGAAATTTATATCCTTTTTTTTTCAAATATTTAACATCTATTGTTTTGCAAGTAGCTCATTCCGAGCATTATAATAAATTTCAATAATTTTTATTAAATATTACTTTAATGTCGCACCTACTCAAATTTAGCGTGGCTTCACAAAGTGAACCTGCTGCTAAAACCGCTATTTCTGTGCGCGGGTTCAAATTTTATGTTGATGAGCCGCAAGCTCTTGGGGGTACCAATTTTGCTCCTAATCCGGTGGAATATATACTGGCCGGGTATGCAGGTTGTATTAATGTGGTAGCTCATATAGTTGCCAAAGAGTTGGGGATTTCGCTTAATGATTTGTCAATTAATATTCAAGGAAATATCAATCCTGCCAGATTGTTCGGCAACTCTTTGAATGACAGAGCAGGCTACCAATCTATCAATGTGGATATAAAAACATCCACAATTATCAGTAAATTATTAACATCGAAATGGTTAAAATCTATTGAAAGCAGATGTCTTGTAAACGATAATTTATCCAATGTTACACCTATTTCTTTTCAAATTTCTAACAATTAAAATTTAACAGTTATGTCAAATTCACTAAAATTCGAAACACTACAATTACATGCCGGCCAGGAACCGGATGGCACTACTAATTCCAGGGCTGTGCCTATTTATCAAACCTCTAGCTTTGTGTTTAATGATTCAGATCATGGAGCCAATTTATTTGCCTTAAAGGAGTTCGGTAACATTTATTCTCGCATCATGAACCCTACAAACGATGTGTTTGAAAAACGTATAGCAGCCCTTGAGGGAGGAGTTGCGGCTGTTTCGGTAGGTTCTGGTCAGGCCGCTCAATTTATCGCGCTCAATAATATTTTAGAATCCGGTGATAATTTGGTGTCCACTCGCTTTTTGTATGGGGGGACATATAATCAGTTTAAAGTCGCTTTTAAAAGATTGGGAATAGATGCCCGATTTGCAGAAGATGAATCTGTGGAGGCTTTTGAAAAACTCATTGATGATAAAACTAAAGCCATTTATGTAGAAACTATAGGTAACCCAGCTTTTAACGTGCCGGATTTTGAAGCCCTTGCCGCACTTGCAAGAAAGTATGATATTCCATTTGTAGTAGATAATACTTTTGGTGCCGGGGGTTATTTGTTCAGGCCTATTGAACATGGCGCTAATGTGGTTGTTGAGTCGGCCACAAAATGGATAGGAGGGCATGGTACTTCTATTGGTGGAGTGATTGTTGATGCTGGAAATTTCAATTGGGGCAATGGAAAATTTCCTCAGTTCTCCGAACCTTCTGAAGGTTACCACGGCCTGAATTTTTGGGAAACTTTTGGTGAAAATAATCCTTTAGGTTTGCCTAATATAGCTTTCGCTATTCGTGCCAGAGTGGAAGGTTTACGTGATTTTGGTCCTGCTTTAAGTCCATTCAATAGTTTCTTGTTGATTCAGGGATTGGAAACTTTATCGCTTAGGGTACAAAGAACGGTGGACAATGCCCTGAAATTAGCTTACTGGCTGGAGAAGCATCCTTTGGTGGAAAAAGTCAATTACCCGGGATTGGAATCAAGCAAACACTATCAACTGGCCAAAAAATATCTTAGAAATGGGTATGGAGGGGTACTTTCCTTTGTGTTGAAAGGTGATAAAGAGGATACCAAAGCTTTTATCAATAACCTAAAGCTAGTGAGCCATTTAGCCAATGTGGGCGATGCGAAAACTTTGATCATCCAACCATCGGCCACAACGCATCAGCAATTATCTGAAAAGGAACAATTAGCAGCAGGTGTATTGCCGACTTTGCTAAGAATATCAGTAGGGATAGAACATATCGACGATATCACTTCTGACTTGCAACAATCATTTGAAAAAATCCATAAAGAAGCATATGCCACAGTATAAATTACCAGAGTATTTTCAATTACTAGCAGGAGATTCATTACTAAATGCATCTCTTTACTATGAGCTTTCAGGAAATATTTCTACTGAGAAAGAAGTAGTATGGGTGTGCCATGCATTTACCGGAAGCGCCACTGTAAAAGAATGGTGGCCTTCCTTATTTAAAGAAAATGGAGGCTTTATTGATTTGGATAAACATGTGGTGATATGCGCTAATATGTTGGGCTCCTGTTATGGTAGTACTGGTCCTCTTACTCTCAATCCAGAGACTCAAAAACCATATGGTGCAGAATTTCCAGAACTTCATAATAGAGATGTGGTGAAGGCTTTTATCAGTTTAAGAAAGACTTTGGGTATTTCTAAAATTGATTACCTGATAGGTGGTTCTTTAGGAGGTCAGCAGGTTTTGGAATGGAGTATTGCAGAGCCGGAAGCAATAAAAAGACAAATTATTGTAGCTTCCAATGTCAGGCATTCTGCCTGGGGAATAGCTTTTAACGATTTGCAAAGAAGAGCCATTCAATTAGCTGGAGAAGATTCCAAATCATTAGAAGAAGCATTATCTGTAGCCAGGGGAATTGCCATGTTAAGCTATAGATCCTACATCGATTTTGAAATAAGGCAAAGTGGCAGAGGAAGTACTAATGAGCTTAAAGCCATTACCTATTTGAAATATCAAGGGGCCAAATTTCATAAAAGGTTCAATATTGATTCCTATCATATATTATCCAAAATGATGGATACTCATGACATATCCTATGAAAGAGAAGGAAGTGATGAGGCAATATTGGAGAAGGTGTTAACTGATACACTTTGTATTGGTATTGACTCGGATATACTTTTTCCGCTGCAGGAGCAAAAATATATTAGTCACTTGCTTCCTAATGCATCTTTTGAAACCATAGTTTCCGATAAAGGACATGATGCTTTTCTGTTGGAAGGTAATTTGATCAGTACTTTTATTCATAAAAAATTTAATAAAGAAGTCAATGAAAAAATTTAAAGCAGGATTATTTGGATTGGGAGTGGTAGGTAGCGGTGTTTACCAATCGATAAAGGCTGATGAGAATTTTCCTATAAGTATAGAAAAAGTAGCAGTTAAAAATCCTCAGAAGGAGAGAGGATTTGCTGTTGATAATCATCTTATTCATACTGATGCCAATGAGTTGCTTAACGATACCAAATTGGATGTGATCATCGAATTAATAAATGACCCACATGAAGCTTTCGAGATTGTTTCTAAAGCTTTAAAGAAAGGTAAGCAAGTAGTTACCGCCAATAAAAAAATGATATCACTTTATCATAAGGAATTATTACAGCTCAGAAATAAATATAATAGCACATTATTATATGAGGCAGCTGTTTGTGGCAGTATTCCTATCATCCGTTTGTTAGATCAGCAATTCAATACTGATGAAATTAAACATATTTCCACAATTGCAAATGGTACTTGTAATTATATTCTTTCCCAAATGTCAGCACAGGAATGGTCATATGATAAAGCTTTGATAGAAGCACAGAAGTTGGGATTTGCTGAATTGGATCCTTATTCTGATGTTAGCGGTGAAGACACACGTTTTAAATTGTCTATTTTGATCTTGCATAGTTTTGGTATTCATATAGCTGCAGAAAATATCCCGATGATTGGAATTGAATCTGTAAATGCTGAAGCAATTGATTTTGCTAAAAAAATAGGTGCTGAAATTAAATTAATAGGAAAGGCCGAGCTGAAAAACGGGAATTTAACTGCTGCCGTTATACCGGAATTTGTAACAGAATTAGATGATTTTGCGCATGTACATCAGGAATATAATGCAGTAAAAATTGATGCCAAATATGCGGCAAAACAATTTTTTAAGGGTAAAGGTGCAGGTAGTTTACCTACAAGCTCAGCTGTGCTTTCCAATTTATCTGATATCAGCAGAGGAGTAAATTACCATTTTCAGGGCCATCAGAATGTTGTAAACGAAACATATCCAGAGCAGGATTTATTTTATGTTTCAGGTAAGGAAGCACTATTAGATAGCTTATATGATTCTGAAGTATTATGGCAGGAAAAGGGTAACAGAATTATAAAGGCTTCTCTTTCTGAATTAGGTAAAACCAAAAAAAAGACATCAACGTTAACCTGCATACGATTGCCAAAAAATGTTTTGAAAAAAATTGATAATACAAGCGTCTTAGTTTAGGTTAGCTGAAGTATTTTATCTTATTTGGCATCTTTAAATAATCAAAAATAAAACTTATAAAATGAAGATTGCAGTACTGTCCAGAAATTCAAAATTATATTCAACACGCAGACTTATAGAAGCTGCAGAACAAAAAGGCCATGAAGCAGTGGTTATAGATCACATGCATTGTGATATTATTATGGACGAGGATGGGCCATCGTTATTTTACCATGGGGAGTTGCTAAATAAAATAGATGCTATTATCCCTAGGATTGGTGCATCGGTAACATTTTACGGAACCGCTGTTGTACGCCAGTTTGAAATGATGAAAACCTTTAGTGCGGTGGATTCCCTGGCCATTACACGTTCAAGAGATAAACTGAGAAGTTTGCAGATTCTTTCCAGAAGTGGTTTGGGCATGCCAAGAACAGCCTTTACCAATCATTCAGAAAATGCAGGTGATTATATTTTAGAGCATTTAGGCAAGGCTCCTGTAGTACTAAAATTATTGGAAGGTACCCAAGGTTTAGGTGTTGTTTTAGCAGAAACCAAGAAAGCAGCAGTTTCTGTAATTGAAGCTTTTGAAGGCTTAAAAGCCAGAATTATCATGCAGGAATTTATTAAAGAAGCTGGTGGTGCAGATATTCGTGTGTTTATAGTCGACGGAGAAGTGGTAGGAGCTATGAAACGTCAGGGTAAAGAAGGGGAATTCAGAAGTAATCTTCACAGAGGAGGGTCTGCCAATGTAATCAAATTAAGCAGAGCAGAAAAAACGGCCGCATTAACTGCTGCCAAAGCTATGGGGCTGGCAATAGCTGGTGTGGATATGTTACAATCTTCGCGTGGACCTTTAATTCTTGAAGTGAACTCTTCTCCAGGACTGGAAGGTATAGAGAAAGCAACAGGGATTGATATAGCAGCAAAAATTATTGAATATATTGAACGTAGTAAAGACAAAAAACGCTTGCCAAAAGATAAAGTGAAAGCTTGATTTTAAGATTTTATTATTAAACATTAAGAGGTTTGTCATGCAAAGGCAAACCTTTTTTGTCTGGTTGTATTCCTTATGAATGCTCAATTAACGCCATGTATTTCTCCTTAAGCTTTTCAGGCTCACATCCTTTTTTGAACAATTTATACAACTTTAAATTGGCTAAATTAACTTTGAAATAGCCGTTTTGCTTATACTTTCTTTCCGATACCGAAACAGATTTAGGAATGATCTTAAATGGGTATTTATTCCATAACCTTTGAATTAATTCAAAATCCTCCATTATTACATATTTCTCATTAAAGCCTGAGTTTTGGTCGAAGGTGGCTTTGTCTATAAATAAAGTCTGATCTCCACCTCGGCACCATAAGACTTTAAAGCGAGTAAAGAAGGAATTGACCATTAACAATGGGTTTTTTGATTTAAACCTAAACCTGAAACAGCCCAAATTGTAACCACTTTTTACAGCATTCAGAATATCATCAATAAAACTTTCAGGGGGTATAGCATCTGCATGTACAAAATATAAAATATCTCCTGTAGCTCTTTTTGCGCCCTCATTCATTTGGTAAGCACGTGAAGCTTCTTTTACAGAAATTACTATGGCTCCGGATAATCCTGCTTTTTCTGCTGTATTATCACTGCTGTTGGCATCCACCACAATGACCTCCGCTATTTTCTGGTTCGCATTTTGCTGAATAAACTCTACCAAACGGTCTATATATTTAGCTTCATTTAATGTCGGAATAATGACAGATAATTTGTTATTCATAGTTGTGGACATCCAGTTGAATATTTTTATCGTAACTCATCAAACATACGGAAAATCAACTATGAGAAGATTTACATTTTTATTAAGTATTACTTTTTTCTTTGTTTTAACTACTTTATCTCAGCTTAAGGCGCAGGGAAATAGAAAAAATGAAACTAACGAATATGTTAAAACAAGCATGATGCTTTTAGGGGCTATTGAAAATAAAGAGAATTATACCCCCTATTTTACTCAACTGAAAGAGCTTTCACTGGATAAGCTTTCGAAATCTTTAGACACCGATAATAAAACAAAAGCCTTCTGGATTAATGTATATAATGCTTATGTGCAGATTATATTAATCGAAGACTCCTCTTTATTTGATCATAGAGACGACTTTTTTAAAGCTGACCAGATTAACATAGGCGGTGAAATGATGAGCTTTGATTTTATTGAGCATGGTATCATCAGAGGATCTAAAGTAAAACTATCTATGGGTTTTTTGAAGAATCCTTTTGCAGGCAAAATAGAAAAGCAGTTCCGGGTAAGCGAAACAGACGGAAGAGTTCACTTCGCTTTAAATTGCGGAGCTAAAAGCTGTCCATCTATAGCTATATATAGTGCTGTAAACCTGGATGAAGAACTGGATATAATTGCTGAAAAATTTCTGGAAAGGACCACTACATACGATAAATCTGAGAATGAGGTGAATATTACAGTGCTTTTCAGCTGGTTTAAAGGTGATTTCTCAGATAGAGGAGCTGTATTAGGTGTATTAAAATCTTATGATATTATTCCTGAAAATGCTGACCCAGATGTATCTTATAAAGATTATGACTGGACGCTTGATTTGGGTAATTTCACTAATTTATACCATTAAAAGGCTTCATTAAATGAGACATAAAATCCATTGCTATTTTTACCTACTGCATAGTCAAGTCTCACATTAATTTTCTTTTTGGTATCAAACCTAAACCTCAATCCTGCGCCTCCAGCATAATTCCACCTCTTCATTCCAAACTCATTTAATTGCTTGGCCACTTGGCCTGCAGATCCAAAAACTGTCATTCCTATTCTCCAGAATAATTCCTGACGTACTTCAAGCTGTGCTAACAGTAAATTTTTATCTTGAAAAAAACCCTGGAAATAACCTCTCATCTTTTTATTTCCACCTAATTGAGCCAGCCTGTTAAAAGGAACAGCGCCAAAATTTGATAAGCTAAAAGCATTGGCCGCAACAACAGTTTTTTCGAAAAGGGGGTAATAGTAAGCATAGTCAAAAGAAAGAGTTGTATAGTTGTGAGTACTTCCTGTATATCGATGATTAATCTCAATAAAACTTTCCAGATAATGACCTGAGGTAGGGTAATAAACACCATCCCGTGTATCGTAGATCAAAGCAGGCCCTATTCCACTTGTCCTGTTGTAATCAGCACCTTCGACATCTTCCCTGGTAAAATTATCAGTTTTATCCCACTGAATAATGTCATAGTTTTCAAACCAATACCGTGCTCCTACATATAAATTTGATTTTAATTGTTTGAGAAAAAATATTCTTGCCCTCGGAAATAAAGCACGATAAGTAGTATATACCTCCTGATCATTATTATTTCCTATACCATAGAAAGGGTAAGCATAATTATAAAAACCCAGCTCTCCAATGCTTCGCCATTGATTTTTATTCCAGTATAGCTGAAAGGGCAGAAAAATAAGCAGCTGGTCTTTGGTAGTATAACCTGCGGCTAGCTGGATCTGACTTGCGTTAATAGGCTTTTCCCTATTAATATAGAAATTGTACAATAAGCTGGCACCGAAAAATAATCCTGATTCCGGAGTATAGTATACAACAGGAAGAGGGAATATGGAATTTTCATCCAGCTCCATTTTTGCTGAATCAATAGGAAGTGGAGCGACTAATTCCGTACCCTGACTAATTCCTGAAGTGGATGCAGACAGTATAATAACGAAAACAAATGTAACAGTTTTTAAGAATTTCATAAAGTAATATTCAACAATCTTAACAGTTTATTAAGTTGATAGAAATTTGATTGACTTTATTTATTGGGTACAAATAAAGTCATCAAAATTAATGCTTATTTATTATTTATTAGTACCTGGCTTTAATAAAAATAAACAGCTTGAGTTTGAACCCTTTTTGTTCATAATAACTAGAATAAATCTGTGACTTTTGATATTCCTTAAAATCATTAATTGTACTATTTTTTTAAAATATTGAATAAAAAAAATAATACAGTTAATTTTTCTGTTTATTTGTAATTTTAAGTAACTGAAAATCAGTAAATTAAAAGGTTGATAAAAAATGTTTATGCTTAACTGATTCATCCTGTTATTTTTGCACCATGGCTGAGCAAATATTAATCCTTGATTTTGGTTCTCAATACACTCAATTAATAGCAAGAAGAGTTAGAGAACTTAATGTTTATTGTGAAATACAACCCTTTTATGATGCCCCTGAATTAACTCCTGATATCAAAGGAATTATTCTTTCAGGTAGCCCGTGTTCTGTACGGGATGAAGAGTGTCCGCAAGTGGATTTATCCAAATACCGAGGAAAAGTCCCTATTTTAGGAGTATGCTATGGTGCACAGTATATGGCTTTTAAAAACGGCGGGAATGTAACTCCTTCTGAAATAAGAGAATATGGCCGCGCAAAATTATCATCCTTTGATAAAGATAATGAATTACTGAAAGATATTAATCCTGGTTCTCAGGTTTGGATGTCGCATGGTGATACTATTAAATCTTTGCCCGAAAATTTTAAAATCATTGCGAGTACTCCTTCAGTTGAGGTAGCTGCTTTTCAAATACAAAATGAACCAACTTATGGAATTCAATTTCATCCTGAAGTAACCCATAGTTTAGACGGTAAACAACTCTTAGAGAATTTCCTGGTTAATATCTGCCATTGTGCTCAGGATTGGACTCCTGATGTGTTTGCAGATACCACTATTGCGGAGTTAAAAGAGCAATTAGGTGATGATAAGGTGGTTTTAGGTTTATCGGGAGGTGTTGACTCCTCAGTTGCTGCTATGCTGATCCATCATGCTATCGGAAAAAATTTGTATTGCATTTTTGTAGATAATGGGCTGTTACGTAAGAATGAATACGAACAAGTTTTAGGTTCTTATAAGAATATGGGATTGAACGTTAAGGGTGTGGATGCCAAGCTACAATTCTATACTGCTTTGGCGGGCTTGTCGGACCCTGAGGAAAAAAGAAAAGCCATTGGACGTACTTTTATAGAGATTTTTGATCATGAAGCTAAAACCATACAAGATGTTAAATGGCTGGCTCAAGGTACAATTTATCCTGATATAATTGAATCAGTATCAGTAAAAGGCCCTTCAGCGACTATTAAATCGCATCATAATGTGGGTGGTTTACCAGCTAAAATGAATTTAAAAGTTGTAGAGCCTTTAAAAACACTATTTAAAGATGGTGTTCGTTTAGTTGGGAAGGCACTGGAAATAGATCAGAAAATATTAGGAAGGCATCCTTTTCCAGGACCTGGATTGGCTATACGTATTTTAGGAGATGTTACAGCCGAAAAAGTAAGAGTGCTTCAGGAAGTTGATCATATATTCATCAATTCATTAAAAACAACAGGATTATATGATGGCGTTTGGCAGGCCGGAGCTATTTTACTGCCGGTTCAGACTGTAGGAGTAATGGGTGATGAAAGAACATATGAAAGTGTGGTGGCCTTAAGAGCTGTGGCCAGTGTGGATGGTATGACAGCAGATTGGGTGCATTTACCTTATGAATTTTTAAGTGATGTATCTAATGAAATTATCAATAAAGTGAAGGGAGTAAACAGAGTAGTTTATGATATCAGTTCAAAACCACCTGCAACAATTGAATGGGAGTAAAATTAATCAGCTTTTAAAGCTTCTTTTTAATATATTAGTATAATTATATTGCACTAAATCAATAAATAATGCTCAAATCAATTAAAGTTTGCCTATTAATAATTACTACTTTGACAGCTTTTCAAAGTTGGGGTCAAACTAATTACGCCTCAGAATATATGTCTGGTAAGAATTATTTCAGAGATGGAAATTATCAGATGGCGAAAAATAAATTCAATAGAATTCTAGATTCGGATGAGGACAACCCCTATTATTTATATGCATCTTATTTCTATGGTATTTCTGCTTTCAGAACTGATGAGCCAGATAAAGCCCTGGAACAATTCAGAAGAATAAAAAGCACACATGCCAAGTGGGATAAGATGGACGAATTGAATATTTGGTACGGGCTAATGCTGTTGGATCAAAAGGATTTGTTCAAAGGAGTTGAAGTGCTTAATAATATAGAAAATAAAGAATTACAGGAAATTGCCGCCAAAGTTAAAAAAGCTTATCTAAGTAATTATGATAGT
>JBEPWY010000098.1:0-10512 GCA_041642185.1 Marivirga sp. | reverse complement strand
AAAAATATTGATAATTTAGCTTCTGCTAAATTTGAAGAGCTGGTTGAAGTTCCTGAAATAGGCGAGCGGATAGCTAAAAGCGTGGTAGAGTATTTTCAGGATGAGGATCACGTTCTTCTAATCCAACGCCTAAAGGATGCAGGTTTAACATTACATATTGAAGAAAAGGTGCAAATACAAATCAGCAGTGTGCTGGAAGGTAAGTCAATTGTGGTTTCAGGTGTTTTCACTCATTATGGGCGTGATGAAATTAAAGAAGTAATTAAGCAACATGGTGGCAAGGTAGTTTCTGCCATATCAGGAAAAGTAGATATATTAGTGGCCGGAGAAAATATGGGGCCGGCAAAAAAAGATAAAGCTGAAAAGTTAGGAGTAACGATTATTTCAGAAGAAGCATTTCAATCTATGATTGAATAAAAATAACATTTGTGATAAAAGATTCATTACTAAAATACAAAATAGAGCGAGGTCATAAGAAAAGCAGGTTTCTGCACAGAGCCTACGAATATAATAAGCTCAAAAAAGTAGGCATTATATTTTCCATACTAGATTTGAAAAAACACGATGCAGTCAAAAAATTTATTAAAATACTGCAGGCTGATGGTATTGAAGTAAAAACATTAGCGTATAAACCGAAAGACACACAAAACTTCGAGTTTTATTTCGACTTTTTTGAAGAAAATGATTTTGGAATTTTTGGGCAAGTTAAGTCACATCATATCCACACCTTTTTGGATCAGAAATTAGAATACCTTTTTTGTCTGGATGAAAATGTGAGCCTTTATATGCAGTATTTACTAGTTAAAGCCAATTCTGGCACCAGAATTGGCGTCTATCAGGATAACCCTCAGACTGCAAGATATTTTGAGTTAATGGTAAAACCGAAAAATAGTGGAGATACTAAATTACTAACCGAAGAATTAATTCATTATGTAAGGAAAATTTCTGGGAATGAGTAATAAGTAGTTGTAAAGTGATATCCAAGATGATCGTTTTTACGTGAAGTTTTAAAACAATAAAATTAAAAACAAAATGCATAAATTATTTACAGGTGTTGGTCCTGCTTTAGTTACTCCTTTTAATCAGGATTTAAGTATTGATTATAATGGATTAGAAAACCTTCTTCAGCATACAGCCAAAGGGGCTGATTATTGGGTGGTGCAGGGTACCACCGGAGAATCAACCACCACCACTTTTGAAGAAAAACAGCAAATCCTGGATTTTGCAGTGAGCCATAATCCAGAAAAACTGCCTATTGTATATGGAATGGGGAGTAATAATACTAAAGCATTAGTAGAGTCCGTAAAAGCAACGAATCTTTCAGGAGTTGAGGCTATTTTATCATCAAGTCCATATTATAATAAACCTTCTCAAGAAGGTATTTACCAACATTATATAGCTTTGGCTGATGCATCGCCTGTTCCAGTTATTTTATATAATGTGCCCGGACGAACTGCATCGAATATTACAGCAGACACCACTTTACGATTGGCGGCACACCCTAATATTATTGGTATAAAAGAGGCTTCAGGAAATATGGAGCAATGCATGAAATTAGCGGCAGAAAAGCCAGAAGATTTTCTATTAATTTCAGGAGATGATTTACTGACAACTTCATTGGTGGCATTAGGTGCTGTTGGAGTTATTTCAGTAATGGCTAATGCATTTCCACAAACCTTCTCTAGAATGAACAAGGCGGCTCTCTCTGGTGATTTTACCAATGCTCGCAAGTCATTATTTAGTTTATTAGCCATAAACCCTTTAATGTACGATGAAAGCAATCCAGTTGGTGTGAAGGAAGTGCTGAAACAGGAAGGTATTTGCGAAAATTTTGTTAGACAGCCTTTACTGCCGGCAACTTATGAGTTGAGCGTCAAAATTAAATCTGCCTTGTCCGGCAAATCATTAGATTAGCGGAAATTACTACTAAAAGTAGCATTACATTCTTTAATTTCGGCACCATTATAATTATTACTTATGGTGCCGATTTATTTGATATCTATTTAGAATTCATAAAACATAATTCAATTCAACTACTTGATTTAAGAATTTAAAAAAGTAGTACTTTTCTCAACTATTTTATTAAATAATTCTGGTAATTCATTCTTTTCCCAGGGATGAGCTGCGTCAAAGACATGATTGGCGCCTTCAAAAATAACCAACTCAGTATCAGGCTTAAGTACTTTTATTTGCTTAGCCATTGCTACCGGTAAAGTTTCATCTGCTGTTCCATGGAAATTTAATAAAGGTTGCTTCATTTCTGCCACTGCCTTTGGGATAGATAACCTGTCAGCATTATTTATCACGTCATCATATAGTTGCACATACAAAGGCATGCGCTGACCTGTGCGGGCATTATCTATAAATTGCACTCCGTTTTTTCTCCATGCTTCTAATACCTCATCAGGATATCTGGTGGTTAGGTCGCTGATTGCTGCCAAAGTAACTACTTTATTAATTCGATCATCTTCCCTTGCTTTTAATAAGACCAAACCACCGCCACGGCTATGCCCCATCAAATTGATAGCTTCTCTATCCACTTCCTTTTCATTTAAAATAAATTCATCAGAAAAGATATAATCTATAGTATCTTTCAGGTCGTTTAGCTCAATTGTGAAGTTGTTATTTCCGAAGGCCTCCAAATCGGCAAAATCCAAAGGTTGTTCAGGAGTGGTGCCATTATGGCTTAAATTGATTTTCAAAAAGATAAATCCTTTTTTAGCATAAGCTTCAGCTGCCAGATTAAATACTCCCCAATCTTTAAATCCTTTAAAACCGTGAACAAAAACGATCAACGGTTTCTTACCATTAGTAGGAATGTAGCTTAAATCGGCTGTAATAGGCTTTTGATGAAGTGTGCTTTTAATAATTAAATTTTTTAAAATCATTTTGAGTTTTTGAATTGCTTAAACATTGAATTGGTAGTAATATTGCGGTTACATGGGGAGTAAAATTAAAGAAATACAATTGCCAATAGCACATGAAATGCAGGAATTTGAAAAAAAATTCCGCGACTTTATGAGAAGTAATGTGTATTTGCTTGATAAAATCATGGGCTATATAGTCAAGCGTAAAGGAAAACAGATGCGTCCAATGTTTGTATTCCTTTCCGCAGGAGTACATGGTACTATCAATGAATCTACTTACAGAGGTGCAGCCTTAATTGAATTGCTGCATACAGCCACTCTTGTGCACGATGATGTGGTGGATGATGCCAACTATAGAAGAGGTTTTTTCTCTATTAATGCCTTATGGAAAAATAAGATTGCAGTATTGGTGGGGGATTATTTGCTGTCCAGAGGATTGCTTTTATCCATTGATCACGGCGATTTTAATTTGCTTAAGATTGTTTCAGAGGCTGTGCGTGAAATGAGTGAAGGGGAACTGTTGCAAATAGAAAAAGCCAGAAAGCTGGATATTACAGAAGATGTTTATTATGATATTATCCGTCAGAAGACCGCATCTTTAATTGCTTCTTGTTGTGGTGTAGGTAGCAGATCAGTAAATGAGGATGTTGAATTGAGTATGCGCATGAAACTTTTCGGTGAAAAGGTAGGGATGGCCTTTCAGATAAAAGATGATTTGTTTGATTATGGAACACAGCAGATTGGAAAACCTACTGGAATTGATATCAAGGAAAAGAAAATGACGCTACCTTTAATCTATGCTTTGAACAATTCTGAAAAGTCAGAAAAGAAACATATTATTAAATTAATCAAAAATAAAAGTGAAGAAAACGCTACTGTAAAAGAGGTGATTAATTTTGTAGGTAATAAAAATGGTATAGCCTATGCAGAAGAAGTGATGAATAATTATCATCAGGAAGCAATTTCTATACTTAATGAATTTCCTGATTCACCCTACAGAAAATCTCTGGCCGATCTTGTAAAATATACTATAGAACGAAATAAATAATATGCTCTCCCCTTTTAAGATTAATTATTTAGTTGGCATCTGAATTTATTTTTCACTTTTATTATAGGTGTTTTTAACAATGTCCTTCACCACTTTATCAATTTCATGAGCTGATGAAAGGATGTTTTTTAGGAGATATTGTAATTCCTCAGGTAACTGAACACTAGCTTTCTTTTGTTGCATTTCAAAAACATCAACCAAACCCATTAAACGGGTAAGAGGAGCTCTTACCATATGAGATTGCTGCCAGGCTATATCAGTTATTTTTTTATTTTGGCTTTTAATTTTATCGATATACTGTATGGTATCTGTGATATCATTAACTAATAACAATAATGATTTTTCGCCTTTAAAGTTTATTAAATTAGCTTGCAAACCAACTTTTATAACTTTATCCTCAAAACTATGAGTATAATTTATAGCTGTTTGCGGATCTTGATCATTGATTAAATGATCCACCAGTTTACTGTCAAAACCCTCCTGAATCTCCTGCATATTCATTTCAAGGAATACCTTTTTTGAACAACCATATTTTAAAATAACAGCTTCATTTACATCCAATATTGAAAAGTCTTTTATTGCTACCACAAAAATCGGTTGTGGGCTTAAATGAAAAAGGTCTTCGTATCGTTCATTTGATTTTAAAAGCTGCCGACTAATGTTCCTTCTTTCAATGCTGTGGGTAATACTTTTATACAATGAAGCAGATGTGAGTGTATCTTTTAATAAATAATCTGAAGCTCCCATTGTTATTAATTTGATAGAAAATTCCATGTCGATATATCCTGTTAATATAATGATTGGAATATCTGTTTTGACATTAATAATCTCCTGGAATAATTCTTCCCCTCCCTTATCAGGTAAGCTTAAATCCAATAATATTAGATCAAATTTATTTTCTTTTTTTTGAAGGTAGCCTAATGCTTCTTCACAAGTTTCTGTTATAAGTAGACCTGTTAAGGGGAACTTTTGCTGAATATACTCACAAACCAATAGCTGATCAGCCTTATTATCTTCAATCATCAAAATGGTTTTCGGGGAAGTCTTCATGAAATTTACTTTATTTGACCTGTCTTTACTGGTAACATGACAGTATTTAACCAGTAATTTTCTATACCTGCTACCACTTTCAAAAATTGATTTATGTCAGTAGGTTTAACTATATAACTACTAGCCTGATTGTTGTATGCTTTGTTAATATCATTAGGAGATGAGGAAGTTGTTAGCATGATGACCGGAATAGATTTTAAAGCATCATTTTCTTTAATTTGTTGAAGCACTTCATGTCCGTTTAACTTAGGTAAGTTAACATCCAATAAAACCATATTAACAGGAGAAGTGTCTTTTGATAGTTGAATATTACATAAAAAATCTATTGCAGCTTGTCCATCTGATACCGTACTAATTTTTAGTTCAGATTTTACTTCTTCAAAAGCTTCTTTAATAAGAAGAACATCTCCTTCATTGTCTTCTACCAAAAGAATGTGAATAGATTTGTTTTGCATAAACTATAGGTTTTTATTGATTGAAAAATGAAAAACTGTACCTTCCCCAAAGGTGCTTTCTACACTAATTTGCCCTAGATGGGTTTCAACAATTTTTTTACATACTGATAATCCTATCCCATTACTATCAGAATTAGCCTTTGGGTCCACAATGTTAAATATCTTAAAAATGTTTTGAAAATCTCTTTCCTTTATCCCGATGCCATTATCGCTTATTGAGAACTTCCATTCATTTTTGTCTTCGGTACAATTTATTTTGATGATAGGCTTTCTATCCGATCTATACTTGATGGCATTGCTTATTAAATTTTGCATTAAGCGAGAAAAAAGAATTGGATATGCTGTAATCTTTTCGACCTCGAAACCGGATATTATTTCTGCATCACTCTCTTTAAGGGATTGACCTAATGCAACTTTTACATCTTCAATAACTTCTTCAAGAGCGATTTCTTTCTTGTTTTCAGCTAATATCCCTGAGCGTGAAAACTCTAATAAGGATTCAATCAGCTTATTCATTTTATCGCTAGCCTTAATAGCAATATCAATGTAACTCCTTGTAGTTTCATCTAATTTATCCGATGATTTGCGTTTGATGAGTTCCATCATTCCCCTTACATTTCTTGCAGGCTCTTTTAAGTCGTGCGATGCTATATAGGCAAACTCATCCAGTGATGTATTAACCTCTGCAAGGGTTTTATTTCTTTGCTGTAAAAGATTATTCAGTTTCTTAATATGTAGATCATATTCTCTTTGCTGACTGTTGTCACTTTGTAATGAAAAGAAACCAATAACTCTAGCCTGTTCATCATACATAGGTTCACAATAAATCTGCATCCAATATTTGTGCCCTGCTTTAGTATAATTTACTATTTCTACACTAAAACTTTCATTGTTTTTGAGAGCATTGCTCATGATGTCAATGGTTATCGGATCCGAATCCTCACCTTGTAAAACCTCGCCGGGCTTTTTACCTAATACTTCCGCTTCTGTATATCCTGTTAATTTTTCAAACGCCTTATTAACAAATGTTGTTTTACCCTCTAAATCAGTAATGATTACTATGTTATTGGTAGATCTAGCAATAGTGGAAAGCTTTTTAAGCTCTTTTTCATTATGCTTTCTTTTTGAGATATCACTGGAGGTACTTAATATTTTTATAATGTTGCCATTTTTATCTGAAATAGGTCTGAATTTTGTTTCCAGCCATATATCGTGGCCTGCTTTATGTCTTAATTTAAATTGGATTAGGCCGACATTTTTGGATTTTTTTACTTTTTGAAAGGTTTCAGCTATTAATTCTCTATGTGATTTATCTTTTATGTCTTTAAAGAAATTATGACCTACCAGCTTTTCAGGTTCATATCCTACTATTTCGTAAGATGAGGGAGAAATATATTCAATAACACCATTTTTATCATGGATATTTATCATCTCTGTTGCATTGTTAGCAATCAGTTCAAATAATTCAGATTTCTCTTCATATTTTAAATTTATTTTAGCTAAAGCATTTTCTGATAAGCTTAATTGATTAGTTACTGCTTTATAAGCTGTTATGTCAACAAAAGATATGACTATACCATTAATTTCATTTTTCATTGTTTTGAAGGGTGTTATCCGCATCATGAAATGTTTTTCATTCATGTCGGTAATCAAAGTTTCAAATGGCACTAAAGTATTATGGACGGTTTCAATTTTGTCCACAAAACCCTCCAGATCTACCAGTCCTCTAAAATGGCTAATATGCCTGCCTTCATCATGAGGTACAAGATTTAATATTTCTTTGATGGCAGGTGTAAATTTTCTGATATTTAATTCATTATCTAAAAACAGAATGGCGATATGAGTACTTATAATTAAGTTATTTAAGTCATTGTTTTTTTCAGACAGCTCTATAACCTTTTCCTGAAACTCAGCATTTACTGTATATAGCTCCTCATTTACGGATTCTAATTCTTCATTCGAGCTTTGTAATTCTTCATTAGTAGCTTGTAATTCTTCATTGCTGGATTCAAGCTCCTCTATGGTTGTTTGTAAGTTTTCTTTATTTAACCTTAGTTCATGTTCCAGCAAATCTATTTTCTCATTACTGGACATGTCTAAATCCAGCGATTCCTGTTCGGTAGGTAATTTATTGTTAGTTATTGCCTCAAATGATGCCACCACCAATGGGGCTTCATTAGGGACTATAATAGGGGAAATATGAATATTTATTTTCTTCGTATCATAAGAATTTTTTAAAGTTTTTGGTACGTTTACATTTTTTAAATTAACAGATCGATTACTGCTAACTGCTTTATTGGCTGCCAGTTCAAAAGATATTCTCCATTCCTCAGGAAGCATTTTCAGTATGTTGGTTGTGATTTCACCAATTGGCAATTTTAACCATTCTGTTACATTTCCGGTTGTATGAAACAAGTGAAATTCGGGAGTGAAGGCCACGGAATCCGGAACAAATCGCTGGATCAGATACGATTGAATATTTTCTATTTTTCTTTTTGGAGAAGAATTAGTTTCATACTGCTGAACAACAGGATCTTTTTTGAAATTTTTTCTAATTGGTTCAGGCTTATCGGGTTTCCCTTGTGGGGTTAATATTTTAAGGTTTGAGGTATTGATATATATTTTATGCTTATTGTCATATTCGGTAAAATGTTTACTCATAGCACCTAAGGATTCACTTGATCCTAAAAACAAATATCCTTCAGATTTAATAGTGTAGCGAAATAAAGAAAATAACCTCTGCTGAATATCAGGGTTTAAATAAATAAGAAAATTTCGGCACGTTAATAAATCAATTTTACTGAAAGGGGGATCCTGTATCAGATTATGCACTGAAAATACAATCATATCCCTTATTTCCTTGGCTATTCTATACCCTTGGGTTTGTGAGATAAAATAGGAATGTAAAATTTCTTTATTTACTTCTGTTGTTATACTTTCCGGAAAAATCCTTGATCCAGCCAATTTGATAGCTTCTTTATCTAAATCGGTGGCAAAAATCGATACATCATATTGCAGCTGATTCTTTTTAAGATAATCTTTTAGCAGAATAGCCACAGAATAAGCTTCTTCTCCTGTTGAACAGGCTGTAATCCAAATCCTGATTTGTCTGGATTCACTATTATTTGCTACAATTTGAGGTATTACCTGCTCTTTTAATACCTCAAAAGCTTTAGAATCCCTAAAAAATCGGGTAACGCCAATTAATAATTCTTTAGAAAGAAAGTCCCCTTCTCCATGCGTCCTTTGTAAATAAACATAATAATCATCTAACGATTGAAGACTCAATAAACCCATTCTCCTTATAGTTCTTCTATAAATAGTTGAGAATTTGTACTCTGAGAAATCCAGGCCGGTCTGATGCTTTAGCTCAGTAATAATTTTCTCTATAATTAATTCATCTTCAAGGCTTGATTTTGCATTAGCTTTTAAAAGTTTAATACTATTGAAGAAAACCGCCAGATCACGAGGCATGTCCTCTACTTCTAATATTTTATCTACTGCTCCTGAGTGAATTGCATTTTTTGGCATGCCATCAAATTTCGCACTTGAAGGATTTTGAACGATCACCAAGCCACCTTTTTCCTTAATGGATTTAATACCTTCGGACCCATCGCTTCCTGTTCCAGATAAAATGATAGAGGCACAATTTTCACCTTTTTCTTCCGAAAGTGACTGAAAAAAATAGGTGATAGGAAAACTTAGCTTATTATTTGACTTATCATCCAAATGAAGGGTATTGTCTTTAATAGTGATGAATTTTTTCGGAGGGTTTAAATAGATATGATTAGCTTGAATTTTCATACCATCTTCAATTACATAAATTGGAAGGTCTGTATGGCGTGATAATATTTCATCCATCAAACTTTTATGGTTGGGGGCCAAATGTTGTACAATGACATAGGCAAAGCCGGATTCATTATTTACAGTACTAAAAAAATCTTCCAGAGGTTCTAAACCTCCGGCTGAAGCACCTATCCCTACTACTGGTATGGAATTATTATACATATTTTATTTGTTTTTAGGAACAATTACCTGAAATTGGCTGCCCTTTTCATAGATGGAATTGACCCATATCTTACCATCATATTTTTTTACTTTTTTTAACCTGCCCCATTTTATGGAATTAAGCCATCCCAATTTTTGATGGTTATAAATACTTACCAATGGAAATTACTGATTAACCTCTGAAGTTACAATCATTATTGATTTTTAAATAGTAGAAATGTAATGTTTAGCTATTAATAGGAGCAGTTGTTTAAATTGATAGACTGATGTTGGAATAGAGGTAGTTGATACCACTATCTTATTAGTTATGTGAAAATAAATCTACCTATTATTTATCAGATCTTTCAAAAATAACATAATCAAAGGAAATAGGGTGTTTTTCATCTGAAGGGTGTTTTTCACGGCTTGTTTCTTTCCAATTGCTTTTATCAAAATCAGGGAAATATGCATCAGCATTAGGGAATTCCGCATAGACTTCTGTAATATACAGTTTGTTGGCCATAGGTAAGCAAGCAGTATATATTTCACCTCCTCCAATCACAAAAAGCTCTTCTTCTTTATTTTTTCGGGCAAATTCTATTGCGTCATTTATATCATGAAAAACTTCTACACCATCATGTTGCCAGTCAGTATTGCGTGTAACCACTAAATTTACTCGCTGGGGCAAGGGTTGATATTTCTCTCCAAGTGAATCAAAATTTTTCCTACCCATCAATATATGATGATGCCGTGTTTTATCTTTAAAATACTTCAAATCGTCGGGCAGGTGCCAAATCATATCATTATTTTTTCCTATAGCACCATTTTGAGCGCGGGCCGCTATCATTGATATTATCATTGTCTAAAATATTTTGAACATTATCAATTAAATAAAAACTAAGTTATAATTTATTTCCCCTAAAAAAATCATCCACACTCATCCTTTTTTTGCCTTCCTGCTGAATTTCTAACAAGGATAAAATGCCCTTTCCGCACTGTATTTTTAAGTAGATTTTGTTATCAGTAATTATCTCTCCAATATTTCCGATTTTATCATGATCGGCAACAATGGAAGAATGTATTTTATATTTCTTGCCAGCTAATT
>JBEPWY010000097.1:0-10544 GCA_041642185.1 Marivirga sp. | reverse complement strand
ACTATGATATTAGTCGCTTGTAAAAAAGTGCCTTTATCTGACAGAAGGCAATTATCACTTGTTCCTAAAAGTCAGTTGATTGCTTCCAGTTTTACATCCTACAACCAGGTTTTAAGTGAAAGTAAACTTTCTAATAATACAGAACAAGTTCAGATGGTAAGGCATGTTGGTAACAATATTAAATTAGCAGTTGAAGAATATTTAAGACAAAATAATAAATCCGACATACTGGAAGGATTCGAATGGGAATTTAATCTTATAGCAGATGGTCAGGTAAATGCATGGGCAATGCCTGGCGGTAAGGTGGCTTTTTATGAAGGTATTTTACCTGTTTGTCAAACAGAAGCAGGAATTGCAGTTGTAATGGGACATGAAGTTGCTCATGCAGTTGCTCGCCATGGTGGTGAGCGTATGAGTCAGGCTTTGGTTCAACAATTAGGCGGAGTAGCATTATCTGTTGCATTAAGAGAAGAACCTGAACAAACTCAGGCTTTAGCTATGGCCGCATATACTGGTGGAAGTACTGTATTGGGTATTTTACCATTTAGCCGTTTGCATGAATCTGAGGCGGATAGGTTAGGACTTACATTTATGGCTATGGCAGGTTATGACCCCGCGGTAGCGCCGGAATTTTGGAAACGTATGCAGGCCAAATCCCAAGGAGCACCACCTGAATTTTTATCGACACACCCAAGTGGCAAAAGAAGGATAAAAGATTTAAATAAATGGCAATCGGAAGCAATGAAGTATTATAAAGTTGCCAATAAAGAAGATAATAGACCTATTCCTAATTTGGAAGCAGCTGCAACAAGTACTTCTGATACCAAAGAGAAAAACAGAGAAATATTGAAAATAGACAATTAGAATAGTTCAGAATCTTTTTTATGGAAAGGGTATTAAATGCGTTTGGTATTTAATACCCTTTTTCTTTATTAATAAATTGTGAATTGACCATTCCAGTTTTCAGCTGATTATAAGCAATAATAAAGCTTTCGGTTATATCCTTAATGGTAGTAGGGCCTGATAAATGAGGTGTTACTATACACTTTGAGTTTTCCCATATAGGCGAACTTTGCTCAAGTGGTTCTTTTTCAAACACATCCAATACAGCTTTACGGATGTTGTTATTAGATAAAGCTGAAATCAGATCCTCTTCATTGATAGTATTGGCACGACCAACATTAATCAGCATACAATTTGTTAGTTTTTTAAAGATTTTCTCATCTATCAACCCTCTTGTTTTGCGCGTAAGTGGAAGCGCATTAATCAGAATTGAATGATCCTTGATACCATCCTGAAATAAAGTGTCAACGCTAATACAATTTGTGAATTCATCTGAATCTTGGCCACTTGAGTTAACACCTGTTACACTTTTAGCAAGGGGAATAAAGATTTTGGCAATTTCTTGTCCAACATAACCGGTACCTAAAATATATATACTTTGATCGAATAAACTTTTTTGCTCTGGTGTATGCCAATCTTTTTTATCCTGATTCTGATGGATTGCCAATGATTGTTTCAAATCTTCTAAAACAAAAGTTAAACAATATTCGCCCATCCTTTGCCCCATTTTACCAGTGGTTTTGGAAAGCATACAATTTTCAGGAATAGTTAACTGCATAAAGGAATCTACTCCTGCGCCAAATGAATGGATCCATTCTAAGTGAGAAATATCATATCCGTCTAAGAAATTAAAGCCTGCCACATAATTAGCCTGAGGTAAAATTTCAGCAATTTCCTCAGCTGTATCGGTTTGTAAACATTTAATTTCAGGATACTCTCTATTAATAAATTCTTTGAATTCAACTGATAATTTTCCGCTGGTTAAAAGTGTCTTTTTCTCCAAAACAATTGCTTTTCTACAAGTTTGAATTACTGATTTTACGCTTATGAGGGGATTTTAGCTTGTTTTAAGAGTATATAACTCTTATTATTTATCCTAATCAGACTTTGGCTACTAAATTTCTAAAACTTGAAGGTGCTACCAGTTCAAATTTTAGATTCTTTCCAGTTATAGGGTGAATCATTTCAATCATGCTGGCATGTAAAGCAACTCTAGCCAAAGGGTTTTTCCTGGACTTATACTTTTTGTCACCTGTAATAGGATGGCCATAGTGCTGCATTTGTACCCTTATTTGGTTCTTAAAACCTGATTCCAAAGTAAATTCTAACATGGAAAAAGCATTACTTTGTTTTACTACCTTGAAATGTGTAATGGTTTCAGTCGCTCCTTCAGGGCTATCTACCACAAAAACCTGATTGTTTTTATTGGACATAAGATAGTTTTTCAAAGTATCCTTTTCTTTTTTTACTTTTCCCTCAACTACTCCTATATATTTTCTGTCGATAATATATTCTTCCCAGGAATCCTGTAGCTTTTTCTGCACCTCCGATGTTTTTGCAAATATTAGAATGCCTGAAACTTCTCTTTCCAATCTGTGTACCACGTGGACTTTCGCTTTAGGGTCCACGCTTTCAATATGGTCTTTCAGAATTTGAATAGCAGTTTTTTTCTTTTCTTTTAATGAGGCTACAGAAAGCAATCCTTCAGCCTTTTCTATTACAACCAGATATTCATCCTCGAAAATGATATTTAGATGGCTCAATTTTACCTTCTTCGCCGGCTTGGTCCAGTTTATTGTTACTTCATCACCTTTTTTAAGAAGATGGTTAAACTGTGTAGTTGGTTGGTTATTAATTTTTATCTGCCCGCCGCTTAAAATAGACTTGAGGATAGGTCTTTTTTTGTGAGGAAATTGAGCGATCATGAATTTTAATAATTCATTTTCTTCAGTAATTGTATAAGTTTCATTTAACTGGTTGGAAGGACTTTTTGATTTTTCCATGGGAGGCATTTTTGTTTTTAAAGGTAATGTGAAAAAGTACGAAAACAAACAAAGGTGGTTTTGTAAGAACCACCTTTGTATTATTTAATTGATGATGTTTATTAGTTAGTTAATTCCATTAAATAATCTGTTCCAACGTATTTTATCAAGACTAAATAATGATTTTGCAGGATCCATACTCATCCATATAAACATTGCTTTACCTACAACATGATCTTCTGGCACAAATCCCCAGTACCTGCTGTCCCATGAGTTATGCCGGTTATCGCCCATCATAAAGAAATAGTCTTGGCTGAAGGTGTATTCGGTAACCTGCTTTCCGTCAATAAACAACTGATCATCTTTAATTCTTACGTCTTCCAGGTGCTCGTAATAACGCAGTATATCACTATACAGCACTAAATTATCATGGTTAATGGTAATGGTTTGGCCTTCACTTGGAACATATATAGGCCCATAGAAATCTTTATTCCATTCTGTTTCAGGCGTTTTGGGAAAGGTGGTTTGTTCTACTACGGTACTGTCTGTAGTTTTTATTTCACCATTTGAGTAGGAAGGAGAGAAAATAATTTCATCTATGAAAGCTAAATCTTTCATTTTTTCTATTTCACGAGGATGTGCATGCACGCTATAACCGTAGCCTGGCTCATATCTTGTATCCCAAATTTTATATTCCTCAAATACCCTGTCGCGAATAGTTTGATTTGTTTTGATGAAGTAACTGAATTCTACATCTTCCGGAACAAAGGCTTTTTCACCATTAATAAAAAGTTCTGCTGCTTTTATCTGCAAGGTATCACCAGGTATTGCAACACATCTTTTAATATAATATTCTCTTAAATCAAGCGGATATTGCAATTCCTCGGGATAATTAAAAACAACTGCATCATTTCTTTTTACCTCACTAAAGCCTGGCAATCTGAATTGCGGTAACTGAATCCAGTCCAGATAGGAGGGAACATTTTGTGTAAAATACATTCTACGGTGTGTTAGAGGTAATTGTAATGGAGTTATTGGAGTACGTGCACCATAATGCAGCTTACTTACAAATAAATAATCTCCTACTAATAATGTTCCTTCCATAGAAGGTGTAGGAATTACAAATGCCTCTAATGTAGCCCAACGAATAAGTGTTGCTGCAATTACTGCAAAAATAATGGCGTCAAACCACTCTCTTGATTTTGATTTAGCTTTGGCCGGCTTTTTCTTTTTATTGAAAAACGGTATTTTCATATATTGAATTAATTTAATTATTAATGATAACTTCTCAATTATAATTTTAAGAAATCATCAATTTTAACCACTCCTTTTTGAGCAGGCAACCATTCTGCAACTAATACGGCCCCTTGTACAAAGCCATCTCGGCTGTAAGCTTCATGCTCTATACTAATTTGATCTGTTTTAGATTTATAAGTAATCTTATGCGTACCTGGTACATCACCAATTCTTTCTGAAATAATAGCCAGTTCATTAGATTTACCTGATTTCTCATTTTTCCAGCTTTTAATATTTTTGTTTTCTGCAATAATATCATCAGCTAATGTTATAGCAGTGCCGCTTGGAGCATCTTTCTTTTCCGTATGATGCACTTCCACCATGGAAGGAGAATATTGCTTGTTTTTCTCCATGATTTTAGCTAAAAATTTATTGAGTTTAAAAAATAAATTTACACCAATACTAAAATTAGAAGCATATAAAAAGGTGCCATTATTATCCTTGCAGATTTGTTCAATTTCAGGCTTTTTATCTAACCAACCAGTGGTGCCTGAGAGAATAGGTAAGTTATTCTCAAGACAAAATTTTATATTTTCAAAAGCGGAATCAGGATGAGTGAATTCAATGGCCACATCCGCTTGTTCTGTTAATATTGAGGTGATTGAATCCTTTACATCTACAATAGCCACAATGCTATGGCCACGTTCTATAGCATAAGCTTCAATGGCTTGCCCCATTTTTCCATGACCAATTAATAATATTTTCATTATTTATAACGGTGTTTTTTATTATTTTAATTTAAAACTAAAGGATAACCCGGCATGCATATTATTATATGGAGAGCTTTGAATAGTGGGTTCTATTTTAAGGCTTAAATCGGGGTTAATATTAAATTCTCTCAAATGAGCATCTACTGTAGCATCTACTATATTGAGTACGTAAAATAAACCCGTCAAAATTATCCAATAATCCCGGTCTCTTTTGTAGCGGTCCACACTTCTTTGAAGTCTTTCATCGGTAAAGTCACGGAATCCACCCATTTCCACGTCATTATCAGGGTTTAAATCAACTTTAAGTAAATAAACATTTCTAAAAAGCATGTAATTCTGGTGGTTACTCTTTATCTGGTAAGCAGCTAAAGCACCTAATGTATAAATAAGTGGAATTTTCCAGTACTTCTCATTATAAAACTGGCCTAAACCGGGAATAGCAGCAGAATACATTGCTGCCAGCCTTGGTGAATGTCCTTCGTCAAGGGATTCAAAAGTTTCAATATCTTCTTCTGAAGTAATTACTGTTTCTGATTTATTCAATATAATTGTACTGTCAGTTTCCTGACCGTAAAGTTGTAAACTGAATAAACTAAAGCAAAGAATTAGCAGAGGAATATAACGCATATTTATAAATCAACTTCCAGTAAGTCTAAAATGCGATTCAGATCGTCTTTTGATAAGAATGGAATTTTAATTTCACCTTTATTTTGTCCGTCAATTTTAAGTCCAACTTTTGTGCCAAAATGAGATGATAATTTATTCTGTACATTTTTAGCCTCATAAGGCATTTCTTTTTTTACAGGAGTTTCTTTGTCGGCTGTTTTACCTGTAACTATATCCCTTACTAATGCCTCTACTTTACGTACTGAAAGATCTTCATTAATGATTTTTTTAAATATATCCAGTTGCTTGTCTACATCCTCAATATTAATGATGGCACGGGCATGACCCATACTGATCCTCTTTTCTTTCAGTGCTAACTGAATATCTGGCGGCAATTTTAACAAACGAAGGTAATTATTAACAGTAGTTCTATTTTTACCCACTCTGTCACCTAATTGCTCTTGTTTTAAATTACATTCAGTTAAAAGTCTTTGGTAACTTATTGCTATTTCCATGGCATTCAGGTTTTCACGCTGAATATTTTCAATCAAAGCCATTTCCAGCATTTGCTGGTCATCTGCTAATCTTACATATGCCGGAATGTTCTTAAGCCCCGCAAGTTTCGATGCTTGTGTTCTTCTTTCTCCGGAAATTAACTGATAGCTGTCTTCACTAAGCTTCCTTACTGTAATAGGCTGAATAATACCCTGTACCTTTATGGATTCTGCTAGTTCCTCTAATGCTTCTTTGTCAAAATGACTTCTTGGCTGAAAAGGATTTACTTCTATTTGATTAATAGGTATTTCATTAATACCTGCTGCACTTTCCACATCAGATAAATTTTTCTCAAGATCAGAATTTTTATTTGTTGTTTCCGAGTCTTGTAAAAGAGCGCTTAAGCCTCTTCCTAATGCTTTTCTGGGTTTCTTTGCCGCCATCCGCTATTTTCCTAATCCGTTTTTGTTGATAATTTCTTTGGCCAAATTTAAATAACTGATTGCTCCCTTACTTTCAGCATCATGCACAATTGCGGGCAATCCAAAACTTGGTGATTCACTTAATTTAATGTTTCTTGGTATCAATGTATTAAACACCATTTTACTAAAATGTTGCTTTACTTCATCCACTACCTGATTACTAAGGTTAAGCCTTACATCATACATGGTCAATAAAATACCTTCAATTTCAAGATTGGTATTAAGCCTTGTCTGTATGATTTTGATAGTGTTTAGCAATTTCCCTAATCCTTCCAAAGCAAAGTATTCACATTGCACTGGAATAATCACAGAATCAGCAGCTGTTAATGCATTGATTGTAATAAGTCCTAACGAAGGGGAGCAGTCAATTATGATAAAATCATACTTTTTCCGCACTTTTTTTAATGCAGTCCTCATCCTGTTTTCCCGATCCTTTATACTGACCATTTCTACCTCGGCACCCACTAAATTTATGTGGGAAGGTAAAATATGTAGGTAATCGAGTTCTGTTTCTATAATAATATCCTGCGCATCTACTTCATCTACCATGCATTCGTAGATGCTGCTTTCAATTTCTTTTGGGTTAAAACCGATACCGGAAGTTGAATTGGCTTGAGGATCGGCATCCACAATTAATGTTTTGTACTCTAATGCAGCTAAACTGGCGGCCAAATTAATGGCTGAAGTAGTTTTACCTACTCCTCCTTTCTGATTAGCAATTGCTATAACTTTGCCCATGCTATAAATATGTTTGTTTTAAGCTAAATATGAAATATACATATCATTTTTGAAATTTGATGCACGATGCAAGTTTTTTCCAAAAATTAAACCCCAGGTACCTGGGGTTTTTCAGCGAATCACAAAGATAAAATTTTTAATGAGAAATAGAATGGAAATTTATAAT
Source organism: Marivirga sp. (assembly GCA_041642185.1). Taxonomy (GTDB): domain Bacteria; phylum Bacteroidota; class Bacteroidia; order Cytophagales; family Cyclobacteriaceae; genus Marivirga. Next base: position 3,226 of record JBEPWY010000097.1, on the reverse strand, counting down.
GGTTTTGCACGGATTACATAAAGTCCACATCTACATTTAGCGGATACTTCATTAAATATTGCACAGCTTCTTCCATGGTTAATTTTTCAAATAATACCCGGTATAATATTTCAGTAATGGGGGCTCTTATTTTAAAGCTGTCTGCAATTTTTTTACAAATTCTGATCGTATTTACACCTTCGGCCACCTCTTGCATATCGGCAAGAATATCATCTAAAGTTTCACCTTTGGCCAATCTGTTACCAACTGTAAAATTCCTACTAAGGGTAGAAGTGGAAGTGGCTACTAAATCGCCTATCCCTGCCAGACCTATAAAAGATTCAGTTTTACCGCCCATTGCGCGTCCCAGGTAAATCATTTCAACCATGCCGCGGCTTATTAATAAAGCTCTTGCGTTTTCACCCAGTCCCAATCCGCTTAATGCACCTGAAGCTATGGCAATAATATTTTTAAGTACACCGCACAATTCTATGCCTGTAAGATCAGGATTACCGTAAACCTGAAATCTTTCACTTCTTAAAAGCTGTTGGCCAATTTGTATTACTTCATTAAAGTGACTGGCAATTACTGTAGCTGCTGGTAAGCCTTGTGAAATTTCCTTCGCCAGATTAGGCCCTGCAAGGCATCCAATGCGTACCACCATACTTTCATCCCTTATTACCTCGCTCATGGTTTTGATATGACATCTTTCCAGGCTTTTTATATCGGCCAGGGTTTTTCCTTCAGGAAGATTAAGGTCTAAACCTTTTGTGGCATGAATTAATATGTGGTAAGGATGTAAAAAGGGGGAAAGTGTTTTCATCATCTCCCTAAAATTAGCTGAAGGAATAACAGGAAAAATAATTTCACACTTTTCGGCCAACTGCTGTATATCGTTAATTGCAAATACATTTTCATGCATTTGGTATTTGTTCCAGCTTTTTTCTTTGTTGATAGCCTCAACTACTTCTATATTTCTTGCATATAACAATACTTCGCTGTTTTCTGCCAGCAGATTAGCCACTGCCAAACCGAAACTTCCGGCACCAATTACTCCAACAGGCTTTTTAAACATATTTCTCGAGCCCATATCCATCTAATCTGTTTCTGTAAAAGTATAATAAATTCATATCCATGGTAGTTATATCTCCTGATTTAGTCTTAATCAGAGGTCTTTTAGAGTGGTACATTCCTACATTGTAAATACCATGTTCTATAATGGAGTCTATATCTTCATGCATATGTTCGGCTACAGACATTTCTCCTTTTTCTGTCCGTTCTATAATTTTATTCTTCAGGCTTTTGCAACCTTTTTTTAATTCATTATAGGTGATAATAAGTTCTTCATCAGGTAATCTTAGCAATGAAAACAGATCAAGCTGTTTATTTCTTTTCCTAAGAATTTCAAATGCAGCAAAGGCTACCAAATGACTGGAAAATACTCTCGCGATTTTATTGTATTGCTGAACAATTCTGCTTGCCAGCATTCTAGTATACTCTTCTTCGCGTTGTTTGTCAACGGTGATTTTATCCTGAAAAGTAAAATATTCTTTAACTTCAAGTTTACGGTTATACTTATCGATGCTGTTACCTTCATCGTCCACGGGGTTTCCAAGTATGTCCATTGGCTGGCCAATAGAAACAGAAATATTAGATCCTTTGGTGAAAAACTTAAACAGAAAAGTAATGATTTTATAAGATGAAGAAAATTCGTCGTTTTCAACATAATACCTTTCCTGACCTTGTTTTTCCAGGTACTGGTTAATCAAACTTGGCGCCTCAAGTACGAAATGGTAGTTTAAACTTACAGGTATAATAAATATCTTTTCGGCCTTATCACCTTTTTCCTGATAGTTGATTCTTTGGGCTTCAATAGCTGTACCTAATAAACCTAATTTAAGGTCTTTCTCAATTTTACCACTTCGGGCCCTTGTTCCACCGGGGAAAAACAGACTCTGACATCCCTTCTTCAACGCTAGTGTTGAATATGCCTTTAATGTTTCCAGGTAGATGACATTTTTCTTCCTTCTATCCACTTTGTAAGCACCTAAACTATTCATAAAATAGGATATGATGCTTATGTTAAACAAATTAAGTCCTGCCCCATAAATAACAGGGGGCAAACCTAAAGTATAGATTACCCATCCGATCAATATTGAATCCAAATTACTTGAATGTGTAGGTACAATCACAATCGTGCCTTTTTTCGCCATTTCTCTCAACCTTTCAGGCTCACCATTGATTTGTATTTTGTCGTTCATGGTAAGCTGATCGCTCCAAAAAGAACCAAATTTCTTGATTCTGGCAGCATTCAGTAATCTGTTGAAACCAAAAGTAGCAATTGCCCTTGCGAAGCGATAATGGCTGGTGTTAAAATTCCCTGCTATTTCAGAAGCATATCTATGAATGATACTTTTCAGTATGGCATCTACCTCTTCCTCACTTTTTGTTTTAGAGTGTGAAATATCCAATAGTTTACTTTTTACTCCACTCCAAAACGTATCATCATCGTCAGGATCAACTTTCCAGATGTTTTCTCTTATTCTGGCTTTTTCTTTAAATAAAGTAGTTTCCAGTTCTTCGATAAGAGCAGTTTTGTTCCTGGTGATACTTTTAATTCTTTCAAAAGCTGCATCGCTTACTTCCTGAACAAATTCTTTACGGTTTCTACTGATTTGTACTACAGGCCATTCTTTGGGCCCGGGTAAAATCGGTTCATATTTTCTTTTGCTCCTATAGCGACCTAACTTCATATAGTTTTTCTTAAGCTAAAGCCTGTTTAATATCCGCTCTTAAATCTTCAATGTCTTCAATACCAACACTGAGGCGGATTAGCGAATCAGACAAACCTATTTTATCTCTTTCAGCTTTAGGGATACTGGCATGCGTCATACTTGCAGGATGCCCGCTCAAGGATTCAACACCGCCTAAAGATTCTGCTAAAGTAAACAGCTCGAATTTTTTAAGCACTTCCACTGCAGCGGCTTCTGTATTTTCTTTAAGGGAGAATGAAATCATTCCTCCAAAATCATGCATTTGTTGTGAAGCAATTTGATGATTTGGATGTTCTTTAAAGCCAGGCCAGAATACCTTATCCACCTTAGGGTGTGTTTTAAGTAAGTTGGCTATGCTTGCACCATTCTCACAATGCCTTTGCATGCGCAGGTGCAATGTTTTGATACCTCTCAATACAAGGAAACAATCCTGTGGGCCGGGAACAGCGCCACTAGCATTCTGAACAAAGAAA
>JBEPWY010000096.1:0-10549 GCA_041642185.1 Marivirga sp. | reverse complement strand
TTTCAATTATCTGAAAACTCGTAATTGTTTTTGGCCTCGTGTTGTACCTTCCGCAAGTCCAAACATTGCAACAATTCCTCATCCTTCACCTGCTGATAAAGTCTTGTAGTTCCAAATCGTGCAAATTAAAATTCCTGTCAGGAAAATTCCTGTCGATATGTTCAATATTGTTGGTCGGTAGCTCATTTTTTCAAATTAGGAACAACCTTAAATATATGGCTTTGTGGCGGTTTTCGAAGTGCTTTCTTGTCTGTCCGCACCAAACTTACTTAAAAGTACAAAATTTTCCTTTCCTTCCTCACCCTCCATAAGCTATATGTAGTGTGTGTGCCTAGCATGGCACGAGTTGAAAGATACTATGATTATCTTGAGGGTGCAAAGCGTATACCGAGAATTGGTATCACTTGTATGCAAGCAGCGAAGCATACTAGCAAGTGGCAAAGCCTGCCCTGTACTTTAAGTCGGGGGCCGGATGAAGCAATTTATCGACCGAAGTAAGCCAAACGCCCCCATTGGGATATCTTTGGCACAAACCCCTGTTCTGACAAACCAGAATCAAGTTCAGCGTATCATGAAAATCATAAAACATACACGAAAAGTGAATAAACTTCACAGCTTGTCCTGAGGAAATCGGGAGCCCACCTAAGTACGGTGGTGGCGCCTATGCTGAAGCTTCAGCGCAAGCATGCGAGAGGCGCGGCAAGGGTAATTAGCCCACGGCCGACTAAGATTGGTGGCTGGCATTTCATATTTTGTTATTTTACTCTTCTGACCTGATGTAGTTAAAACTCTTCTGCCCCTGTTAGTTTTCTCCGGATTGTCTTTTCAAGAAATACAATGATAAAAAGTGCTAGACCAGCTGCCATGATTCGTAACCAGGAATTGAGGCTTATGGGCGCTGAATGAAATAAGGTATTCATAAAGGGCGCATGAATGAACACTAGCTGAAGCACCAACATGGCGAATACTCCATAATATACCCATTTGTTAGAAAACCATCCGATTTCCCTTATCGACCTACGTAAAGAACGGCAGTTGAACAGGTAAAAACTTTCTAGGACAATAAAAACCGTGGTGGCTACCGTTTGGGCTTCCGCCAGACTGGATTCTCTTGATAATTCATACCTGAATAAAAGAAAAGATGCCAGCATGATCGATGTACCTACCAGGATTGTCCGCATGATCAATGGAAAAGTAAGTATGGGCTTGCCGGAGGGTATTGGCGGCCTGTCCATAATACCTGGCTCTTTGGGCTCAAAGGTCAGCATCAGGCCTAGCAAAATGGCGGTGGTCATGTTAATCCATAAAATCTGCACGGGAGCCAGGGGTAATTGAGTAGCAAAAGTAATGCTGACAATAATTACCAGCGCCTCGCCCAGATTAGTGGGGAGTGTCCACACAATGAACTTTGTGAGGTTGTCCAATACTCCCCTTCCTTCCTCAACAGCCGCTTCTATCGAAGCGAAATTGTCATCAGTAAGGACCATATCTGACGCATCTTTGGCCACTTCCGTACCTGTAATACCCATTGCCACGCCAATATTAGCTTGTTTCAAGGCCGGGCCATCATTTACACCGTCCCCGGTCATGGCAACCACTTTGCCGGTAGCCTGCAAGGCTTTTACCAGCCTGAGTTTCTGAACGGGACTGACCCGTGCAAAAACCGAAACCTCCTCTGCAACCTTGTGCAGTTCGTCATCCGATAACTTCTGTAGTTCCACCCCTGTCAAGGCCATTAGTTTTCCATTTTCCATTTTTCCACTGATGCCCAGTTGAGTGGCTATTGTAGCGGCCGTTAAGGCATGGTCACCGGTAATCATTTTCACATCAATACCTGCTTGTTGGCACAAGGCCACAGCACGAATAGCTTCATTTCTCGGTGGATCAATCATGCCTTGAAGGCCGGTAAAGATCATGCCTTCGGCCACATCCTTGTGATCTACATCAGTTTTGGAGGATATAAATTTTTTAAAGGCAAAGGCCAGCACCCTGAGACCTTCGTTAGCCATTTTTTCGGCATATTCCTGGATAAAGGCTTTATCAATGGGTATGCTCTCTCCGATTTTAGTTGTCATATAATCACACGATTCCAGCACGGCTTCCAAAGAGCCTTTTAGAAACAAAATATTTTCATCATGCTTGTGGAGGCTTGCCATGTACTGGTATTCCGACTGAAAGGGGATCTCGTCAATCCTCGGGAAATACTGATCGATATAATGATCTTTAATACCTGCTTTTTCTGCGGCACTGATCAGCGCTGCTTCAGTAGGGTCTCCCTCGGCTTTCCACCGTTCACCCTCTTGCACAATACGGCTGTTATTACAAAGCACACCCCCTCTCAACATGTTATGAAGGGCCGGCTTTTCAGACAGTGTCACTTCTTCCCCTTCATATAGAATCTTGCCTTCAGGCTTATAACCAATCCCGGTTACTTCAAAAAGTTCTCCCCCGGCCAGAATCTTTTGAACGGTCATCTGATTTTCGGTGAGCGTTCCGGTTTTGTCTGAACAGATCACATTAGTGCTCCCCAGAGTTTCCACGGCTACCAACTTACGAATGATCGCCCTTCTTTTGGCCATTTGAGCCACGCCAATCGCGAGCATAATCGTGACTGCTGCAGGGAGGCCTTCAGGTATCGCTCCAACCATCAGCGCCACCGCAACCATAAAAGCTTCTGTCAGACTTTCACCCCGTATGTAGGCCGCCGCCAGGATAAGCAAGGCAAGGCTCAGGATTACCCATATCAATGTATGGCTGAATTTTTTGATCTTCAGGGTCAAAGGTGTGTCAAGTTCTTCCGCTGTGGCAATAGTTTGGTTGATCTTGCCTACCTCTGTCCGGTCACCGGTGCTTACCACAATACCCTTACAGGTGCCATAGGTAACAACCGTGGTGGCAAATCCCATGTTCTTCCGATCACCGAGAATGGCATCTTCATCCACTAGTTCAAGACTTTTTTGTACAGCCACCGACTCCCCGGTTAGGGCCGATTCATCTACCTGCAGATTTTTAACTGATACCAGACGTAGGTCGGCTGGCATTTTATCCCCTGGTTGTACAATAACAACATCCCCTGGAACTAGCTGAACACTATTCACTACGGCCTGTTTTCCATTGCGGATAACCGTGGCAGTGGTACTCATACTCTTCGAGAGGGCATCGATGGCCTTCAGTGCTTTGGTTTCCTGGATATAACCGATAATGGAATTAATTAGCACTACGGCAAATATCACCGAGGCATCCGGATACTCCCCCAACAGCAGCGTGATAATTGTGGCGACCAAGAGAATATAAATCAGCGGTTGATGAATCTGGAGGAGAAAACGCACCAAACTGCTCTGGCGTTTTTTGGCCGTAATGCGATTCTCCCCGTGTTGCTGTAAACGTTCATTAACTTCATTATTGGACAGCCCTAATTGAATGTTGGCATCAAGGTATTCAGCTACCTGATCAGCTGTGCGCGTATGCCACTTGACCTGCCTGTTTTCCATAATAATTAAAATTCTGTTTTATGTTTGCTCGCCACCAACTTTAAGTATAAACGTCGTGCAGGTTCGGAATGATTTATTTTTGACCACTCCTAATTTTTTTTAATGCAAAAAAACTCGATTTAAGCTATTTAGACCTCATTACGCTTATAATATATTGTTTGTAGTATATCATTCGGGTCTACCTCAATGATTTTCCCTTCTTTCAATACAATCATAGAACTAGGGGCTGGTCTTTCCTTATATCTAGCAAATGCTTGAATTTCATGTCGTAATCTAGCCGTCTATTAAAGAAATGGGAAGAATAGTTGCGTTGTGTAAGAGTGCCATTAAATAAATAGTGTTCTAAGCACTTGCCTACGAAGTACCTCACTTCAAACATATAATTTCTTTTAATACGAAGCTCGAAACCCCTGCTTGTTGGTTGGTGCAGCGTTTGCCTAGCATGGCACAAGTTGAAAAAGGCTAAGATTATTTGTATGCGTGCAAGGAAGCATATTAGCAAGTAGCAAAGCATGCCCCGTACATTAAGCCGGGGGGTGGATGCAGCGATTCATTGACTGAAGAAAGCCAACCGGTCCTATTGGGATGGTATATGTACAAATCTCTGTTCTGACGAATATTAAATGGCCTAAGCTCCAGTATAGGTACTACAGAGGCTAGGTAGAGAGGGTGGGCAAGCATAACTTAACCTACTGTAGTGGGATGAAGGACGGAACAGTCTGCCAAGTACTTGTTACTGGGCCAGGATTCCTTTTTTTCGCGTTATTAACCAATAAAACAAAAAAGCACCTGCTATATAAAATAAAATATCCAACATATCTGAAGTGAAATGAGCGGGGTCTGTATTAGGTAAAATCAATTCGAAAACTATGCTAAACATTACAACTGCAATGAGGATATGGCCGTTGGAAAGGTAATAATACTTGCCGGCAGGGTGAATCCATTGTATAATTTGTGTGGCTATACCTAATACAATTGGCATACAGAGCAAATCGTCTAAATAAGCATGTATAAAAGGAAGAAAAATGCCATAAATCCTTTCCAACGCCTGGTTGACTATAAAAAGTACAACTGAGATCCAAAAGAGGGGATGGCTAATTGTATGGAGTTTATCTCGGATCATGCCGGTAGTACAGCTAACAGCCACGAAATAAAGGCTATAATAGAAATAAAGATCAGGTACATTATATTTCCGGCTTTCTTGAAAAATTTGGTAAAAGGATCGTCCTCATCTTTTATGGTGAACATCCACTTATCCAGCTGCTCTTTTCTCATGGCCTCCAGCTTATCAAGCCTTGCCTGCTTTTCGTCTACCAGTATTTCTCCGCAATTACTGCATTTTTGATTGACTTCCCCGGTCAATTCATTCCACGCCCCGCAATTTTTGCACTTAATACTTCGCTTCATCTATTTCATCTTTCTGCCTCACTTGTTCTTGTGAAGATTCGTCAAATAGATTATACGGTCTGCAAATTTTCAGGTTATGAAAATTCAAACCTGCTATTTATTACAAGGAAATCAGGTTTATAAGCTTTTACTCACTCCAATAGCCAATAATATCCAGGCAGCTATCAGAAATACACCTCCTATAGGAGTTACTGCTCCTAATTTGGTTATGCCTGTGGCGCAAAGTACATATAAGCTTCCTGAAAATATAATTATGCCAATTAGAAATGAGTAACCTGAATACTGCATCAGTTTATGGTCAAATTGTGACATCATAATTCCCAGTAAAATTAGCGAAAGGCTATGGTACATCTGGTATTTAACAGCGGTTTCATAAGTCTCCAATCTGCCAGAAGCGGTTAAAGCCTCTTGCAAGGCATGTGCCCCAAAAGCCCCTAAAATAACAGATATTGCTCCTGAAACGGCACCGATTATAATGAATAGTTTATGCATAGTTTATTGATAATTTCTTTCCCCAAATATAGCGCTTCCTATACGAAGCATAGTACTGCCTTCTTCTATTGCTATTTCATAATCGCCGCTCATTCCCATCGAAAGCTCCTGCAAATTTAATTTTTCATCATTAAACTGTTTTCCTGTTTGATCAAAAATATTTTTCAGTGATTTAAATTCTCTTCTGATTTTATCTTTGTCATCTGTAAAAGTAGCCATTCCCATTAAGCCCTTTACTTCCACATGTTCCATTGCTTTAAATTCTTCTGAGCCTAATAATTCATTTAGCTCATTTTCATCTAAACCAAATTTACTTTCCTCTTCTGCAATATGCATTTGTAAGAGAACAGGAATTTGCCTGTCTATTTTCTTTCCTTGCTTATTTATTTCCTTTAATAAACGGAAGCTGTCTACAGAATGAATTAAATGGACATAAGGAACAATGTATTTCACCTTGTTTCTTTGCAGGTGGCCAATCATATGCCATTCTATGTCTTTGGGCAAAGCTTCTGCTTTATCAGTCATTTCCTGTACTTTGTTTTCGCCAAAAGCTCTTTGTCCTGCTTCATAAGCTTCCATTATATCCGCTTTAGGTTTGGTCTTGCTTACAGCAATCAGTTGGCGGTCGGATAAACTTTTTTTAACTTCATTTAGGTTAGATGCGATACTCATTAATATATTTTGTTAATTTTCAGGATTATTTCTATCAAATTCGAATTTAAAGGTTTAAAATACCACTTTGAATATATAGTTTGACTTTTATTAATTTCAATCTTTTACATGGCACTATTAGGCAACCTTATTAAAAGAGGAATACGGATCAGAGAAAGTTTAGATCAGGATTTTACTCCTCCTTTTGATTTGCAAAAGACTGAATTGCGTAAAATGCTGATCTCAGCAAGAAATACCCAATTCGGTAAACACTATAACTTCAGTTCAATATTACTTCATCTCAAAAGTAATGATAGAAAAGCTTTCTACGATACTTTTGTTCAAAATATCCCCATCCATACTTATGATAAAATGTATGAGGACTGGTGGTATAAATTAAGAGAGGCAGAAAAAGATGTCACCTGGCCCGGAAAAATCAGGTATTTTGCTTTAAGTTCGGGCACATCGGGTGCTTCTTCCAAGCATATTCCTGTTTCTCTGGAAATGGTAAAAGCCATTCAGAAAACCAGCGTAAGACAGATCTTGTCCTTATCGCGCTATAAAGGTTTACCCTCTAAAGTTTTTGAAGGAGGTACTTTAATGGTAGGGGGCAGTACCGATTTAAACGATAACGGGAATTATGCAGAAGGTGATTTAAGTGGTATTACCACATCGAGAATTCCCTATTGGTTTCAGCGTTTCTACAAGCCCGGTAAAGCTATTTCCAGAAAAAAAGACTGGGAAGATAAGCTGGAACAGATGACACTAAAGGCTAAAGACTGGAATATTACCATTATTGCGGGAGTCCCTGCCTGGATCCAGATTTTGATGGAGAAAATTATTAAGCATTATAATGTGGAAACCATCCATGATGTATGGCCTAATTTTGAAATTTATGTGCATGGCGGAGTGGCTTTCGAACCCTACCAAAAGAGCTTTGAAAAACTTCTGGGCAGAAAAATAAACTATATCAATACTTACCTGGCATCTGAAGGTTTTATTGCTTTCCAGGCCAATCCCGGTGTGAACTCCATGCGTTTGGTGTTGAATAATGGTATTTTCTATGAATTTATTCCTTTTAATGAAGATAACTTTGATGAGAACGGCAACCTAAAAGGAAATGTTGAAACTATCATGATAGATGATGTGGAGGAGAATAAAGACTATGCGCTGCTGATCAGTACATTCTCAGGAGCCTGGAGGTATTTAATTGGAGATACAATTAGGTTTGTTTCTAAAGCAGATTCCGAAATTATTATTACTGGGAGAACGAAACATTTCCTTAGTTTATGTGGAGAACATTTATCAGTAGATAATATGAATAAAGCTTTAATAGATGTTTCCGATCAGATGGGATTTAGTATGAAGGAATTTACTGTAGCGGGCGTGTCCCATGACTCTCTTTTTGCCCATCATTGGTATGTGGGTATAGATGACAATGTGGATGAAAACCAACTAAGGGATCAGCTTGATGCTAAATTGAAAGAATTAAATGATGATTATGCTGTGGAAAGAACCGCGGCGCTTAAAGAGGTAAAAGTAACCGTTTTGCCAACAGAATTATTTATAGAATATATGGAAGAAATAGGGAAAGTAGGGGGGCAAAATAAATTCCCAAGGGTAATGAAAGGCGACAAACTAAGCAGCTGGTTAAATTTTCTTTCCAATAGAAACATTCAATAAAGCATGATTTCAGTTATAATAAATGGTGTTTTATTTGGCTTATTATTGGCAGTTATGCTAGGGCCGGTATTTTTCGCACTCATTCAAAATAGTATTACAAAAGGTTTACGGCCGGGCCTTTATATGGCTTTAGGTATAGCCGTAGCCGATATCTGTTATATTTTTCTTATGTACTTTAGTGTCCGGCATTTTAGCAATAACGATACAGTTTCTGTATGGTTAGGTGCCGCTGGAGGCGCTATTATATTAGCTACAGGCATTATGAGCTTGTTTAAAAAATCTCATAATGAGGAGGTGAAATCGAAACCAATTAAAAAAGGATTTTTGCGACAATTTACAAAAGGCTTTGCACTCAATGGTATCAACCCCTTTGTATTGCTTTATTGGTTGGGGGTGATGACAATGGTAACTGTTAATTACAGATATGACAGAACTGAGATTATTATTTTTTTTGTAGCGCTAATTGGCACCCTTTTAATTACCGATACTACAAAAGTGGTTCTGGCACAAAAGCTAAGGGGATGGATAACAGATAAAAGAATAAATTGGATGAACAAAATAGTAGGTGTGGCGCTTATTATATTCTCTTTTAGGTTATTTTACTATGCCTTTCAGCACTATAGTTAAATAAATAGCTATGAAAAAAACCATTCCGATCTTAATTATCGTTCTCTTTTTTTCATTTACTGAACTTTTTGCGCAATCTTTTAATATTTTAGAAAGCTATCAGCATGATGTAACTATCCGTAAAATAGGAATGGCCATTTTGGGAATATGGGCAATTGCCAATATCTTAACCGGGGCCATTGGCAGAAGTAGGCTGCAAGGACAAAATTCATATTTCCATCAAATGAACATGATCTGGAATTTCGTGAATATAGGAATTGCAGCGGCAGGCTATTATTTCAGTGTCTATTCAGAAGTACCGGCAGATGCCGCAGCATTACTCTCCGATCAGATATTTTTTCAGAAGACATTGCTTTTCAATGCCGGGCTTGACCTGGCTTATATTACAGGAGGTTTTTATTTGATAGAACGTGCTAAGAATACTAAAAAAAAACCGGAAAGGTTAAAAGGTTACGGCAAATCAATCATATTACAGGGCATTTTCCTGTTTGTATTTGACGTACTGTTACATACTATACATGTGCGTAATACAGATGCCATATCAGAATTTACAGATTTTTTATATTAACTATTTCTGAATTAAGATATTGGAATTTTATTATTCATAAATATGTTTTATATTTATAAATAACCAATAACGTTATGACTATTACAACCTCTTTACCGGATGATTTGGTGGAAAAATTAGCAGCAAGATCTAAGCAGCTAAAGCTTCCAAAGAATAAACTCATTGAAAAGGCTTTGGAATACCTGGAGCACCTCAATAAAGCGGAATACATTCAATCTTATAAAAGAGCTTCCTCCGATACAGATATTTTAACAATAGCAGAAGAAGGAATGGCTGAATATTTAGAGCAATTACCGAAAGATGAAACAAGCTGAAATCTGGTATGCTGATTTTAATCCTGTAAAAGGCAATGAACAAGCCGGCTACAGACCTGTTGTAATATTAAGCGGAAATCTATTGAATGAGCATCTGGGAATAGTTATTGCCTGCCCTCTTACAACTAAAATCAAAAAGTATAAAGGTAATCCTGTTTTAAAGGCTAATGAAAAAAATGGATTAACGGCCACTTCAGAAATATTAGTTTTTCATGTCAGGTCTATAGCGAAAGAAAGACTAATTCATAAAATAGGAAATATTGAAGCCAATGAGTTGAACCTGATGGTTAAGACATTAGGTGAAATAATCAAATATTAGTTTCTTTCGCTTACTCCTTTGATAAAATCTGTTGCCAAATAGGAGAGTAGCTTACCATTGGTTGCAGATTTCAATCCATTTTCCAGTTCGGCCGAGGCTTCGCATAAATGTAAATAAGCAGCTTGGGTGCGGTGTCCGCATTGGTAAGCAAATTGCCTGGCCTGTAAACTACTGAAACCTGTGGGGCCCATTGCGCTGCTAAGCACGCCTTCAATACTGTCTAAATCAAGTTCTATACCACAACTATTCCCTTGGCTCATTTCTATTAAATCCTGTAATGCCTGTTCAAATGTGATTTTATTTCTTAAAAAGATGTCTTCCCAAAAATAATAATGGATATCCTTATATTGAGCCATTTCATTCAGCATGGATTGGCTGTTATAGTTTTCATGCAGTCCGAGTATGGAGTATTTACCCATAAATTTAGCCTCCTTGGCAAACCGAAATGGATTTCCGCTATGTCTACCCTCTTTTCTTCTAAAATCGGCATGAGCATCCATATTGATTACATGAATGGGTTTATTGTGTTTACCCGCATAGACTCCTTTTGTAAGAGGATAGGCATTGGCGTGGCTTCCACCTATAACTACAGGTATTTTGCCCGCTTTCACTATTTCTTCAATAGCAGGATATACAAAATCATCTATTTGTTCTGTTGCTTTGCGGTAATCATCAATGGAAGCATTTTCTTCTGTAAGGGTAGCGAAATCAAAAGCCCCTAAAATGTGGATGTTACTCCCGTTTAATTTGTCCGTATGTTGCACATTTAAAAATGAACGAAGGAAAGTGCCCCATGCGGTATGGGTTCCTGTTACACCCAAATTGGCTTTTACTCCGATAGATTCCTGTATGCCTAATACTACAAAACGCACCGAACTAGCCTTCCAATCAGGGCCATAACTGACTTTTTCACCCAGCTTACTTTCATCCTCCCGGGGATTACAGTTACTGTTGATAGCGTTTTCGTCGGTATAGCTGAAATGTGTTAATTCCATTT
>JBEPWY010000095.1:0-10581 GCA_041642185.1 Marivirga sp. | reverse complement strand
AATTTTAATATTTTCATTTTTATTAAAGTGTCCAAATCTCATTTTTGCTGTTATCAAACAAAATCCACACCTTAGAAAGCTCACAACCACCAGTTTCTCTCCAATACATATAAGCCAATCAGGATTGTTCCAGCCCTGTAAATCCAATATTGTTTTGCATGTATGTTTTACTCCTAATATAATCTATTTTAATTCTATGTATCACTTAAATGATTGTTATATAATTGAAATAATTAATAAGGTAATAATATAATAAATACTTTTCCTTATATTTATCATGTAAGTTTGTGTTAAAAAGAACCATTTTATTAACTATTTTTTCATTTAAAAATAAAACAAACCATGAGAAAAATTATTGAAACTATCCGACCGTTAAAAAGCCTCTTAAGTTTGGCTTTGCCATTGGCTTTGAGTATGCTAATTAGCCTAATATTATTCACATCATGTACCGATGATATGCAATATAATGACCTCGCTCCGGAACCTGTAGATCAAAAACTAAGTATAGAGTTGGCACCAACTCCTGAGGAGTGGATCGAAATCAAAGGAAAACCAGCCAATGCGTTAAGAACAACCGAAGCACCCGGAGTTGATAGAGGTCGCTTCAATATCAGTCTAAAGTATATAGTTCCGGTTACTGAAAGACAAGAAGAAGTCTTTGAGGCTGCTGCGGCCCGATGGGAAAGAATCATTATCAAGGATGTACCTTCTTTTACGGGAACCGTTCCTTCAGCATTCCAAGGATTTCCACCTGCTATTGACGGCACTATTGATGATATTGTTATTGAAGTAGCTCTGGCGCCAATTGATGGCCCTGGACGTATACTTGGTCAGGCAGGACCTAGATTTGTAAGAACATCAGATAATTTGACCTTAACTGGTGTAATGTTTTTTGATGTGGATGATCTTGATTTCCTGGAACAAATTGATTTATTTGAGGAAGTGATTGTTCATGAGATGGGGCATGTATTAGGTGTTGGTACCCTATGGAACTTTAGAAGAACACTGCGTGAAGGTGCTTCAACAGATCCTTATTTTACAGGCGAACGAGCTAATGTGCATTGGAATGCTGAAGGTGGTGACGGGGAACTACCTATTGAAAATATGGGGGGGCGTGGCACTGCGTTAAGTCACTGGAGAGAATCCGTGTTAAATAATGAACTGATGACTGGGTACTTGAATCTAGGCGAAAATCCATTAAGCAGAATCACAGCGGCTTCTATGAAGGACCTTGGCTATGGAACTGCAGTAGTAGGTGATCAATACGACTTGCCTAAAGGTGCTCCAGGAGTTGATATCCAGGGATCATCCGCAGGCGAAGGGATAAATATTGCTGAAATGGAGGTTGTATTATTGCCAATTGGTTCAGTAACTTCCGAGTAAATTTACAATAGGGTATTCTTTTTAGCCAGTCCAAAAAAAATTAAGCATTGGCTAACCCTATCCCTAGATTAACATAAACTTACTTAAGGTTATTAATGGATGAGCTATTATTTTAGCTCATCCATTTTTTTTATACAATCAAGAGGAGTTTTCGGCCAAAAAATATTGAGAGAAAACGGAGACACTTTTTGATGTACCCAATTATCTGCTGGTTACCTTATCATAAGATTGTCCACACTTAATGTATTTTTATTTCTTTCTCCTGAAAGTATTTGATATATAATATAATTCGCAAGTCACGAAAGGGTTAAAAATGTATACTGTAAACCAAAACTAACTGCCAATAAATCGTTTGTTTTATAATGTAAATAAAGGCAATAATCAATAAGTAAAAATTATGGGATACTATATTGACTTAGAGAAAATAACAATTGATGATTATCAGAACAATTTAGAATCAGCATATCTACCACCGAGCAGGATGATTCTTAAAGACAAATTGAATGAGCGATTTAGGTATTTTAAGAGTATTGGGATTAAAAATATTAAAGATTTGATTCAGATACTAAAGAATAAAAACAAATTTGCAGAGCTATCAAAAGTGGATTGTTTCTCTGGTGATTATTTGACAATATTGCTTAGAGAATTGAATAGTACATTACCCAAACCCAATAAATTTATAGATTTTACAGGGGTTTCAAAGGACACTGTTGCTAAGCTGGGGGAAATTAACATTAAAAATACCGAGCAATTATATATTAAAGTCATAACAAAATCCGACAGACAGAAACTGGCTGATTCAACTGGTATAAGTGACAAGGAGATTTTAAAATTGACCAGATTGACAGACTTATCAAGAATAAAATGGGTAGGGGTAACTTATGCTCAAATGCTTCATGATTTAGGTGTGGATACACCTGAAAAAGTCTCAAAAGCTGACCCAATTGATTTACATGCAAGAATTAATCAAATGATAAAAGAGAAAAATATTTTTAAAGGGGCGATAGGTTTAAATGATGTAAAGATTTTAGTTCAAGCTGCAAATGCAATACCCTTGGAAATTGAATATTGACAAATAATGAGTACCAACAAATCAACTTATTAATAAACCTTATCAATAACCCACATTCCGTATAAATCATAACTTATCAGTTGGTTGCCATGGCTTTTTCTTCCCGGGAAGCCATCAATTTCTAGAATTGATAAACCTAAACTTTTATAGTTTCAAAATCAGTCATAACTTAATCAGTAGCGTTATATTTTATATATACGTAAGTAGAAAATAATGATGAGATGTGTTTTGACTATAGCCTTAATTTTTAATTTCGGAGTATTACTCGCTCAAAATAAACCAAAAGACATAATAGAAGATTCGGTAAAGTTTATTTACAGAGATTACCAGTTCATCATAGCGCCTGATTATGATTTGTATAATTCAAGCGTTAATACAAGAACAGCAGGTAAACTTGTTCACGATGTATTTACAAAAGGGATTGGACCTAAAATAAAGAACAAAACGGTTAGAAATATCTCAGAAGGGATTTGGTCTTTCGCTACTACCTATTCTTCTATGATATGGTCACATGAATTTGGTCATATGTTGAGGGCAAAACAAGTTGGAGGAAACTTTACAATCGAAAAATTTTCATTCCCTGTAATTTATGGCGATATGGATTTGCCACCTAATCATACTTTTGAAGAAAATGCTCTTTCCGTTGCGGGTGGTTTTGAAGTTAATTATCTGACGGTAAGAGATATTCAACTTGATTTATACAGGCATAATAGTCTTTACAACGATGAATTAGGTTTATCCTTTGCCCACCGTATGTTGTTTCCAATATATTTTAGCATCATTGCTCCTATAAACCCGGAACAACCCAATACCTGGATTAACACCATGGGGGATCCAATACATTGGGTAAAGCCTGTTTGGGAACGTTCAGGTAATGAAGTTATTCAGTCCGACGGATCAGTAAATCCAAAATTGGTTAGATTTTATAAATATGCGACTCTATCCAGCTTACTTTGGAATTTTGCTGATCTGAATTTTTACCGAGAAGTTAGTGCATTATTTGGCAATAGCCTGGATGGAAAAGAAGCCAAATATTTAGTTGGCAATAATGAGAGTGGGTGGGGTTATGGTACTCACTTCAATACCTCAGTGTTGGGTGCCGAACTGTATTTAATTAACTATTTGCAGTTAAGTGAACAACTTTATACATTCAATTTTAGGTATGGTTTTCCTTTCAAAAGTATTGGAATAGGAGTTGGTGTGTATGATATTTTTAGTGCAGAAAGCAAGTTTAACATGGATTTATATGTAGATGTATGGGATCAGGAGTATTATAACATAGGTTTTGCTCTGACAACAAATGCCACTTATAAATTAGATGATCATTTTGAATTTTTATTGCAAACTGGCTACAAAACAAAAGGGTATTTAATTGGTAGAAAAATTGAGCAAGGGTTGATTGGAAATTTTGGGCTCAGCTATGTACTGCAAAAGTGAAATACTGGATACAACTTCAAGCAAGCTTAAAACACCTTCACATATAAAATAAAAATATCGGCCAAAATTAATGGATTGTGCGGATTGTATCAAATCACTAATTTGCCTTTATTTTCCAATAAGTTGATAACTTTATGGGTTCTACCATAAATTTAATGGTATTGATGACTATGATTAGAAGGATCGGCCTTATTCATTTTAGAAATTCAAAATACCGTTAATAAATGAATACAGCCTTGAATTTTTGTTTCTTTTGGGTCAAGCCAAAAGAAAAGAAAGGGTATTACAAAGTATCAGTTAGACAAGCGAAAATTGTTTAAGCATTCTTGTTAAGTTATTTTAAATATTCTAAATATAGTTTTCCATTAAAATCGCAGTAGCACCACTTTATTAATAGTCAATTTGCCTAAGTGTTATGAAAATTTATGATAGCCCAATTATAATTAAGCAGGAATTTAACAAGCCTATTAAAACAATTTGGGAGGCAATTATTCAAATTAACCATATGAAGCAATGGTTCTTTGAGAGCATACCTTCTTTTAAGCCTGAAGTTGGGTTTGAAACTCAGTTTGATGTCAATGCTAATGGCAAGATATTCACCCACCTTTGGAAATTGACAGAAGTAATTGATATGGAGAAAATCACTTATAAATGGAGATATGATGGTTTTTCAGGGGATTCATTTGTCACGTTTGAACTAAATGAAGTAGAAGACCGCACTCAATTAATTCTGACACATCAAATAGTTGAACCTTTCCCATCTAATATTCCAGAGTTCTCACGCAAAAGCTGCTCTGAAGGGTGGGACTATTTTATTAGAAATAGTTTAAAGGAGTATGTTGAAAGTATTTAAAGAAAAACTAGCATAAATGAAGTATATATATTGCATACCAGTTTCTGCTACTGATAATAATGGCTAAGACGGTTTAAATATATCGTAATCAATCCAGCGAACGATAAATAGTGAAGCCCTAAAATGAGGTGTTTAATAATTGAATGAAACTCTGAGGTGTGAATAGTACGTTATATCAAGGGAGAATTTTCACATCAGGCTTAAAATGATTTAGACCAATTATGATAAGATTTGTACTTCCATCTTTATTTTTACTGGCAAATTTATCGGCCATAGCACAAACAGACACTGTTGTTTATCGCCTCACCATTGACCAGGAAGCCGTAAATAAAGCTAGCAAAGAAGTTACTGGAATGACTGTAAACGGCGGTATCCCTGGACCTACCTTATGGTTTACAGAAGGAGATTATGCCGTCATTTATGTGGAAAATAAAATGGATGTTGAGACATCGGTGCACTGGCATGGTTTGTTATTGCCTAATTTTTTTGATGGGGTGCCTTATTTAACAACCCCACCAATAAAGCCGGGGGAAACCTTTAAATATGAATATCCACTTATCCAATCCGGTACTTATTGGTACCATTCGCATACTTTGTTGCAAGAACAAAGCGGAGTTTATGGTTCCATTGTAATAGAGCCTAAGGAGGAGCAGCTGGAATATGATAAAGATTTGGTTTTAGTCCTTTCTGATTGGACAAACCAGAAGCCGATGAATGTACTTCGTAACCTCAAACGAGGTAATGAGTGGTACGGTATAAAAAAAGGCACATCCACTCCACTAAGCATGGTCATTGCGAGAGGAGGTTTAGGAGCTCAGCTTGATTTTTGGCGACAGCGCATGGAAGGCGCTGATATAGCTGATATATATTATCCCGCTTTTTTAATGAATGGAGAACAAGTTGCTACTTATCCTGAATTTGAGCCTGGCGAAAAGGTGCGATTGCGCATTATTAATGCTTCCGCTTCTTCACAGTATTGGTTGACGTTTGGAGGTAAAGACCCTTTATTAGTAGCTGCCGATGGCCCACGCGTAGTTCCAATCAAGCACAATAAAACTTTCATTGGCATAGCGGAAACATATGATTTTATAGTCACCATCCCTAATAATGGACAGATTGAAGTGAGGGCTTCTGTGCAGGATGGCTCAGGTCAAACCTCAGCATTTCTGGGGACAGGGGATATTCTTTCGGCCCCGGATGTGCCCCGTCCTGATAAAATAGCCATGATGAAGCAAATGGCAAAAATGAATATGCGCATGGGCGCTCCTGCCATGAAATTTAACCCTTCTGAAGTAAATCCTTATGAAATGAAGGCCAACTGGGGTATGCAAGGAAACATGGATCATGAGATGGAAGGTTCAGAAATGGACGATGCCTCTATGAAGAATAAAGATCAGCATGAGATGAAAAGTGATGAGAAAATGGAGGACGGCAGCCAAATGAGCGGTATGGGAATGTTCTCTGAATACAATTACGATTATTTGAAGGCAGTGGAAAACACAGGCTATTCAGAAGATAGACCTATAAAAGAAGTGTTACTTAACCTCACCGGAAATATGTGGCGCTACATCTGGAGCTTTAATGGGGTTCCACTATCCGAAGCAGATAAGATCAGGATTGAGAAAGGAGAGGTTGTCCAAATTACACTTAATAATCTCACTATGATGCACCACCCTATGCACTTGCACGGGCACTTTTTTAGGGTGATTAATAAACACGGGGAACGAAGTCCGCTAAAGCACACGGTAAATATCCCCCCTATGCAAGAAGTTGTAATCGAATTTGCTGCCAACGAAGACAGTGATTGGTTTTTTCATTGTCATATATTATATCATATGCTCGGTGGCATGGCCAGGGTTTACAGTTATGGAACCCCTCGAGATCCGCGCATGGAAGTACATCCGGTAGAAAATCTACTGCATGAAACCGATAAGTATTACTCATGGGGCTTATTGGATGCAGGTTCGCACATGGCTGGATTAAATTTGGTGACCTCCAATACCAGAAATCAGTTTAATTTAAATCTGGAATACGGTTGGAATCAAATAGCTGAAGGAGAAGTAACATATGAACGCTATTTATACGACTACTTTCGGGTTTTTGGTGGAGTAAATATGGAGAATGAAACCGAAAATAGCCTGGATGAAGTAGTCACAACAGCGGTGGTCGGATTTCGCTTTTTCACTCCTTATATGTTTGATCTGGATGTTCGTGTTGATCATCTTTTGCGTCCACAGATTAGTTTGGAGCGCGAAGTAATGATTCTGCCACGTACGGTAGCCTTTGGAGAGATTGAATACCAGGCCGATTTCGGATGGGTGAACGATATCAGTGGGGCCGAGCACCTTGTTGCGGATGGACTATACAACGAAGAACTGGTTTGGAATGCAGGGCTGGAATTTTTCTTAAATAGAAACTTTTCACTGATGGCCAGTTATGATAATAGGTTTGGGCCTGGAGGAGGCTTGACAATAAGATTTTAACGAATTGCCAGGCAAAAGCTAATAGATTTTTTAACTAAACGATAAAATGATGAATACTAAAATCTTAATAATTATCACGGTACTATTCTTTTCTTTCAACTATGCTGCAAATGCACAGGACGTGGAGAAAATGATGAAAAATGAAAGTAAGCAAGAAGAAGTGTTTACGGTCATGATGAATGATGATGAGATGATGAAAAAGTTTGCGCAGAAACTTTCTTCGCATCAGGAAGCAAGAAAACTGATGATGAAGGAGATGATGCAAAATGAGGACATGAGCGGGATGATGATGAAAGAAATGATGCACAAAACTCAACATCAAAAGATGATGATGCAACATATGATGGACAATCCTGATATGATGAAAATGATGATGAAGAGAATGCATGATGAAGGTATGATGGATAAAAAGTCAATGATGAAGGGACATGAGATGATGGATAAAAAGAAAAAAGATAAGGAAAGCAAGAACGATCACTAGTAGATTTCTAAATTATTTTTAAGCCGGAAACCTCATATTTAGGTGAGGTTCCAGGTTAATATTCACTCTAAAATCTAAAGATTATGATGTACGGATGGATCATTGGTGTAATTCTAATAATTGTATTAATTGTAGCCCTGGGAAGAGGTAGAATTTTCCAAAGAAACACTGGGGCTACTACAGGGATTGAGTCAAATAGTTCAGCGATGGAAACACTTAAAAACCGCTATGCCAATGGCGAAATAGACAAAAAAGAGTTCGAAGAGAAAAAAGCGGAACTGGAAAAAACGAAGTAACCAATGGGGAAATATAAGAAAAACAGTCTTTCACTCACCGGGGCTATTTCTCTTGGCACGGGGGTTATGATAGGGGCGGCCATTTTTGCCCTTCTTGGTCAGGTGGCCGAATTATCAGGGGCATTGTTTCCCTTTGCTTTTCTGGCAGGAGCAGTAATAGCAGGGTTTAGCTCCTATGCCTACATTAAAATGTCAAACGCTTATCCTTCCGCAGGAGGAATAGCCATGTATTTAAAGAAGGCTTATGGGAAAGGGCTCATCACGGCTGTAGCTGCTTTGTTGATGGCTTTTGCCATGATAATAAATCAAAGTTTGGTAGCTCGTACCTTCGGATCTTATACCATGCAGTTATTTGAAGGCAATCAAAGTGATTTGTGGATACCTTTATTAGGCGTGATTTTATTGGTTCTCACTTTTTTGATCAATCTTGCCGGAAATAAAGTCATTGATAAGGTTTCTTTCTTCATGGCAATTGTTAAGATTGGTGGTATAGGTCTCCTGGCTATTGGAGGCCTTTGGGCTGCAGGTTTCTCATTTGGTGAAGCCATACCTTCGGAAGTTTCAGGCGATTACTCCATCGGAAGTTATTTAGGTGCACTGGCACTTTCTATTTTAGCCTATGCCGGTTTTACCACCATCACCAATAATGGGGAGGAAATTGTAAAACCTCATAAAAATGTAG
This sequence comes from Marivirga sp., assembly GCA_041642185.1. GTDB lineage: Bacteria > Bacteroidota > Bacteroidia > Cytophagales > Cyclobacteriaceae > Marivirga. The sequence continues at coordinate 1,894 of JBEPWY010000095.1, read as the reverse complement.
GTAGGGCTATATGGATATCACTTATTATTTGTACCATCATCTATTTATTAATTGCTTTCGCAGTATCAGTCAATCTTTCTGTTCCTAAAATTATAGAAGCAAAAGATTACTCATTGGCTGAAGCGGCAAAACCTGCTTTTGGGAAATATGGTGTTTGGGTTACTGTTGGTGTTGCTATTATTGCCACGGTATCTAGTGTTTTAGCCAATGTATTTGCCATTTCCAGGATGACTGCCATGCTCACAGAAATGAAGCTTATTCCCCATAGGCATTTTGGGATGCCGGGCAATCTTCAAAAACATATGCTGGCTTATACTATCGTTATTGCCATCGTCTTAACTATTTTCTTTGACCTAAGCCGGATTGCATCTCTGGGTGCCATATTTTACCTAATAATGGATGTTATTATTCAATGGGGAGTATTCAAACACTTAAGGAAGGAGATAAAAGCAAACGGTGCCATGCTTCTTGCCACCATCTTTTTTGATGTGGTTGTTTTAGGGGCTTTTATATGGATGAAAGTACAAAGTGATATGCTGCTTATTATTATTGCGGCAGTTATGTTAATCCTGATTTTAGCGGGTGAGAAATGGTTTTTGAAAATGAGAAAAGGCGATTCCGACTAAAAACAATAGTTGTAATAGAAATTAATAATGTAAATCCCGGGAAAAATTTGGGAATCTACCATGCCTTTTGAAGGTGGTTGGTTTGGAGATCACCCTTATTGTGCTAGGCTTACTGAGTTATATGGATAGGCGAAGTAATTACGAAATACACTAAAATTTAACAAATATGAAAAAACTAAAAAAGCCTAAAAATAAAGACAGAAGAAAATTTATCTCAAAAGCAGGCTCAGGTGCTGCTATGGTGATGGCATGGCCTTTTCTTTCGAGCTGCGATAATAAAAGCAGTGAAAAAAATAATTCCGGAATTAACAATGGTCAGCAGAATTCAGCGGTAACTGAAGATTTTAATCCTGATATAGATATTGAGTTAAATGCAGGGCAGTCAGAAATAGGAGTTTTGGCAGCCAGTTAATAAAAGGGATGAAAATGCACTTCAAAATATTGATGGTAGCTATTTGGGACCGATTATTCGGGTAGCGAAAGGGCAAAAAGTCCGCATCAGTTTTAAAAACAACCTGCCTAAAGAATCTATTGTTCATTGGCACGGAATGCATGTTCCTGAGCAATTTGACGGCCACTCCAAAGATGTGATACAGTCCGGTGAAACTTATGTTTATGAATATGAAATTTTAAACCGTGCAGGCACTTACTGGTTTCATCCGCAACCACATGGCCGCACAGGCCCATAAGTATATAATGGACTGACAGGCTTATTAGTAGTAACGGATGAGGAGGAACAAGGCCTTAATCTTCCGGAAGGAGAATATGATGTTCCAGTAGTCATCCAGGATCGCAACTTTGACAGTGATAATCCAATTGGTGTATTTGGATGGAAGAAGGGATAGAAATGACGGGTTTTCTGGGAGATCGGATAATGATTAACGGCAAGGCTGATCAGTCACTGAAATTGAAGACCGGTTGTAAATACAGGCTTCGCTTTCTAAATGGTTCCAATATGGAAAATTGTTCACCTTCAGTTTTCCAGAAGTTGTAAGAAGGCTGCCAACGATCATGCAGCTCATACTGCTCAAGCTGCGGAAAATGACGGCAAGCCTAAGCCTAAAACCCAAAGACAACTGCTATGGGAAATGAGGGGGATCCGCACATTCTGATACGCATAAAAGTGCAGCCCGAGAAGTTGCAAAAAAACCAGGAGGCACTTACTTATACAGTAAATGAATAAGGTAATTCTAAAGCTGAAGTAACTATGGCTTGGGAAAAGCTAAGGGTTTTTTTGAGGTGAACTCCCTTTAAAGATATATGAGGAA
>JBEPWY010000094.1:0-10630 GCA_041642185.1 Marivirga sp. | reverse complement strand
AATGGAAACTATAATGATCAATTTTTCGACATAGAGGTAATAAATGTAAATGACCCTCCTTTTTTTACAAGCACTCCTATTACTCAGGCTACATTAAATGTTCAATATACCTACAATATCACTACCAATGACATTGATGAGGGTGATGAAGTCACACTATCGATAATAGAAAAGCCATCATGGTTGACTTTTACTGTTCTAGCTGACGGAAATGGGCGGCTACAGGGAACGCCCAACAGTATTGACAGAACAGCAGCTAAATCCGTTAAAATACAAGCGGAAGATCTGGAGGGTGCAACTGCTTTACAAGAATTTACATTAGAGGTAGATTTTCCGAATTCGGCTCCGGAATTCACCTCTACTCCTATTACAACAGCTGTACAAGATCAGGAGTATATTTATCAAGTTACAGTAACTGATGCTGATAACGATGAGATTACAATTACTGCTTTAGTATTGCCTGATTGGCTAAATTTTGAAACTAATAGTAATACCGCCTCCATTTCTGGTGTTCCGGAAAATCAAGACATAGGAAGCCATACTATAGTATTGGAAGCAGAAGATTTTCTAAGTTCAAAAAGCACACAAAGCTTTACAATAACTGTTGAAAATGTTAATGACCCACCAATAATCACATCAGAGCCAGCCACATCTGCCATACAAAATATTCTTTACGAATACATTATTGTTGTGGAAGATCCTGATGTAGGAGATGAAGTAAGCATAAATATAAACCAAAAGCCGGAATGGCTCAATTTTGATGGGGAGTTCAGTCTCAGCGGAACACCTGATGCATCCGATGTTGAAAATAGTCCATTTAGTGTGAGTATTACAGCTACGGATTTAGCAGGGGCAACTGACAATCAAACTTATGAGATTATAGTTAGAAATGAAAACCTTCCTCCCACTATTGGCCCCGTATCTAATCCGGAGCCAATATTGGAAGACAATCCGAATGAATTCCTCATTCTATTAACAGACATCAGTACAGGGGGAGAAAGTAACCAGCAAATAAGTATAACTTTAAGTACAGATCTTCCGGGCCTATTTGAGTACCTTGATGTAATCTACACTTCTCCCGAATCTAACGCTACACTTAAATACAAAATTCAAGCAGATTCTTTCGGAATTGCAACAGTGACCATACGCCTGGAGGATGATGGCCCGGAAAATATAAACTTCACAGAAGAGCTTTTTATAATTGAGGTTAAGCCTGTTAATGATGTGCCTGAATTTTTATCTGAGCCAATACCAAGGGCACAAGCCGGCACCTATTACTCTTATGAAATCATTACTAGGGACGCAGATCCAACTGATAAACTTACTATTGTTGCACTTAAAGGCCCTGCATGGTTGGAATTTACAGATAGAGGTGATGGATCGGCTGTACTTGAAGGACAGGTTCCTGAATCAGCCGTAAATGAAGAAATTTCTTTAAGGGTTACAGATTTAGAAAATGAATCTGCTGAGCAAAATTTCCAACTTCAAATCAATCAAACTCCTGTAATAACCGATATACAAATTAATATGCTGGAGGATATCCCCTATGAGTTTTCTAAAGAGGAATTTGAAAATGCATTTTCAGATGCAAATGATGACCCTATTAAAGCTATCCGACTTACTTGGACAACAGGAAGCATAGAAAGCGACGAACAAATGATAGAACCGGGTCAGGAAATTAATTTTTCTGAATTCCTCAATCTTCAATACATCCCTCCTGCTAATTTTTTTGGTGAAACAATCATAAAATGGGCAGGAACTGACGGTTATCAATTCTCAGAGGAAGCAAATATCATAATAAATATAGATTCTGTAAATGATGCCCCAGTGCTTTCCAATATAGAAACAACCACTATTGACTATACACAAGGTTCTGGTGCTAAACAATTAACAGAATCTATTACAGTATCAGATATTGATGATCAATTTTTAGATAGTGCTTTTGTAAGTATAATTGAGAATTACAACTCTGAAGAAGATAGAATTTTATTTAACCGGGGGGATTTAACTGAAATCACCGGCAGTTTTAACGGAGAAAGCGGCATCTTTTTAATGACAGGCAAAGCTACTAAATCCGATTATGAGGCAGCTCTCAGGTCTGTAAGTTATGAAAACATCAATTCTTTAACTACTGACGAAGTGATGAAGAGTGTAAGCATAGTTGTTTCAGATGGAAGGCTCCGTAGTGAAGACATTACTCGTCAAATTAAAATCACCAATGTTTTACCGGAATTAAGTATTGTAAATGCTTTCACTCCTGATGGCAGCGGGGTAAACGACACATGGGATTTTGTTAATCTTGAGGTTTTTGAGCTAGTCAAAATATCGGTTTATAATAATAAAGGGATTTTGCTTTATAACTGCTACAGCAAGGATTGCGAATGGGATGGCACATATAATGGAAAAGTATTGCCGGCAGGCACTTATTTCTATCTGATTGATTTGAATAATGGACGTAGAAAATACAACGGAACTGTGACTATTTTAAAGTAGTCAAATAAAATCGACTCAAATTTTTATTACTCTACAGTATGTGAATATAAATAATATTAGAATGAAAACAGCCTTAACTCTTATGTTAACAATAATTCTGTGCTTTTCTATACAAGCGCAGGACCTTCTTTCACGCACACAAATATTTCACGCTATAGAGTGGGAGCATCCTGCTTTTACAGGCGTGCAAGTTAAACCTTCTGCTGATTTGATGTACCGTCAGGCATTAAACAGTTATGGAAAGGAATCAGGGTATTATCAGGTGGGCATTTTTTATCCCATTACTAAAAACACAGGAAGTATGTCGGATAATTCAGGCTTTAAATTGAGCAACCCGACTAAGGCAAGATCATTGTACAGCTCCAGAAAAGAAAGAAGAAAGCAAGGTGTTGGTTTACAAGTAAATGCTATTAAACTTGGTCCGTTGGATCGCAAGGAAGTAAAAGCATTTTATGCCTATCATTTACCTATAACAAATGAACATATTATAAGTATGGGGAGTGCTTTAAAATTTCAGCAAAATAGAATTGGCTTTGATAATTTAACAGTAAGAGATGAGGTTAATGACGATTTATATCAACAAATAATTAATTCTTCGGCAGGTACACAGTCGAATTTGCATTTAGATATCGGATTGGCCTTATATCACAGGGACTACTATTTTTCCATTACGGCGAAATCTCTGTTCATCACTGAAATACAGGATAATGAGATACTTGAGCACATTAAAAACGGTACCTCCTACAGCTTCCTTGCCGGCTATAACTGGCGCTTTAGCCCTGATTTTTCTCTTTTACCAAATGTAGAAATTAATTATCTTTCCATCTATGGTGAACAATATAAAGGAACTATAAGGTTTAAATATAAAGAATTGATTTACGTTGGAGCAGGCATGCACCACGACCTTAAATGGTCAGCATTATTAGGTGTAAATATTCCTGGAGATATATTTTTACATTATTCTTATGATTATTATACAGGCTTTATCCAGGAATTTGCCAATGGTGTTCATGAAATCAGTTTAAGTTTTCTTATTAACAATAAAAAATCAAGTACCCCTTTTTCATGGTAAAGTTTTTCTCCTTTTTATACTTTATAACATTTTTTCTGTTAAATGAAACAGTATATGCTCAAAGCACTATTACCTCTGTCACTCAGTTGCCTGATAAAGTGAATTCAAAGGCAGAAGAAATAATGCCACTAATAAGTAACTCAGGTGATACTTTGTTTTTTTCACGAGTATTCCATGAAAGTAATACAGGAGGCATGTACAGTGGTGCGGATATATGGTATAGTACGTATAATTCCTCTGGTAAAGAATGGAACGCCCCTTCCAATAATTTACAGTGGAACGACAAAAGGAATAATTTCATAGTAGGGCAAAGCTGGGACAGATCAATAATCTATCTCAACCACCCAAAAAGACCCGATAAAGGCTTTCAGTTTGTAAAATATTTATCTGGTAAATGGACTGACCCGGAAACTATTGCTCTTACAGGAATTAATTCTGATGGCTACCGAGGTTTATATGTCTCTCCGGATTACGAGGTGATTTTAATTTCCATGCAAGCTGATAATAGTTTGGGAAAGGAAGATTTATATGTAATACTAAAAGATGAAAAAGGAAACTGGAAATATCCGGTTAACCTCGGCTCCACTATTAACACAAGAGAATCCGAAATCTCCCCTTTTATTTCAGAAGATAAAAGTAAGTTATATTTTGCTAGTGAAGGTCACGGAGGTATGGGGGGTATGGACATTTTTATGTCACAAAGGCTTTATGGCAGCTGGAACGTATGGAGCAAACCTATCAACCTAGGAAGCAAAATTAATTCAGAAGCTTTTGATGGTTACTATTCCCAATATGGGGACACTCTAGCTTTTTTCAGTAGCAATCGCTCGGGAGAACTGGCCGATATATTTGAAGTAAAAATGCAGTTACCTTTAGTGCGAAGTGGTAGTGGAAGAATTATGCAGGTAGCCAGTTCCGATGAAATAAATGCAAGAGAATATCTCACGCAGGAAAAAATCAATAACATTTTCGGATATAAGGTGACTCCCTCTATTGAATTAAATGAAACAGCTGTCATTAGGGACAATCAGATTGCAGAAGAAGTGATCTGGTTTTTGGGGAATAAATTTAAAGAGAACCCTGAAATTAAATTAGCCATAAAAGTTTTCGCTCTCAAAGATATGTCTTCAGAGAAAATGGTCATTAAATCTTCTGAAATAGCAAAACAAATAGCTGATAGTTTCCGAAATTCAGGAGTGGGGGAAAACAAAATACAGTATGACGGGGTGTCCATAGGGAATTTAAATCAAGAAAAGGATGCTGCTTTTCTCGTAAAATTTTCATTTTTCAAATGATACGATTAAATAATAGCCTTCGAAAGTTGGAATACCGAGGAAGTAATTTTAATAAAAACAGAATTTAATATAAATTTAAGATTATTAATTATTAATATACGATATTTAAAAATTCTACAAATAAATGAAGGAAAGAGTATATTTTGTTGATTTCGCAAGGAGTTATGCTATTTTCCTAGCTCTATTTGATCATTCACTTAATGATTTCAACATTTGGGGAAATTATAGCTTTGAACAATTTGCAATGGTAAAATTATTTACCACATCAGCTACCCCTACATTTTTGTTTCTGTTTGGTATGATGCTAGAGCTTGTTTACTTAAAAAGGTTAAGAAAAACAGGCTTACCCACAATTAAACCTAAATTATATATAAGAAGCTTTCAATGTTATCTGGGCTTTATACTCACCTCGGTTGCAGGTTTAATTGGTGGCTATTTGAGTGTTAAAGGAGCAATTGGCACCACTTTTTTTGCCGTAAACAATCATTATGGTAATATTCTTAAAATCTATAGTGTAATGATCTTGCTTGCCATACCATTACTACTATTAAGGAATAGATATGGTATTTGGTTTATTGTAATTATCTGCTGTTCCTATTGGCTCACCTATCCCCTCACCAATGAAATAGAAATTTCACATGGAAATATAGCTATTTTCATGTCTTCAATTTTTGGCATCGGAGGTAGCGGAGGTCCTAGTGTATTTCATTCTTTGTCCATAGTGGCATTAGGTATGCTGTCTGCCAGTTTTATCGATTTTGAAAATAAATGGAGATTTCAAAAGATGAATCTATACCTCCTTTTTATTTTATTATGTCTGCTAGGATTTGTGGTATACGCCACTCCTTGGAATGATTTACTTGAAAATTACTTTACCAATAAATACCGCTACAATAACCATCCTATATATTATATAGTGGCATTATCGCTAGCCGTAATCCATGTATTGGTATTCTCAGCCATTATACCGCTTGGGAGTAAGTTGAAACCATGGACCAAACACTTGATGGTATTTGGCAGAAACTCATTAAGTGCTTTTACTATAGGAAATATTATTCTTAATTTAATTTTCAAGAGAATTGAAGATTATACATTTACCCTATTTGCTCCGCTACTTTTTATTTTAACCGTATATACTATTTTATTCTTTTATGAACGCTTTGAAAACAAAAAAAGATTGAAAACAGGTGCTTACAATACCTGATATTTAATTAAAACATATTATCAGCTTGAAATATAATATTTCAATGTACTTTTGTAATTAATTAAATGAAGCGGTGACAAATGAATACTTTTGTCGAACTATCGTTATTAGCTTTATGATTAAGATAATTTTAACAAGTAATACCACAAGCATTAAATTAAACTAATGGATATTATATATCTTTTACGAGTTCTATGGAGAAAAAAATGGATTATTATTTTAATTCCTTTAATATCTGTAATAGCCGCTTTTGTATTTACCCAAAATTTAAAAACCGCTTATAAGGCCACCACACAAATCGCTACTGGCTTTACCACAAATGAGGGAGTAAGTATTACTGATGAGAAATTTAATTTGAGGGGAGTTGATGTTAAGTTTAGTAATTTACTGGCAAGCATGAAATCTGGCACCATAATAAATATGGTTACTTATAGAATGGCGTTAAATAAAATTGATTCTATTGATCAAAAAAAAGTTAATGATCTTGAAAAATTCAACAGTGAAGAAATCTCGAAAGCTAAAGCAATTCTGATAGAGAAGTTAGCCGAGCAAAAAACTATAAGTGTTAATGATCCGCACTCAGATTTATTAAGAGATATTTTACAAGCTACTGATTTAACATTTGGAAGATTTAACGATGGATTTAACATCAGCAGAGTGCCGAATACTGATTATATACAAATATCCTTCACTTCTACCAATCCACAGTTATCGGCAAAAGCAGTAAATGTTTATTGCGAGGAATTTCTACGCTATTATATTTCGACAAAAAGGGAGTCGTCCAGTGAATCAGTAACATTTATTAAAGAGCTGGTAGAAAGAAAAAAAGAAGAGCTGGATGCTAAAACAGAAGCATTACAAGCTTTTAAAGCTAACAACAACCTGGTTGGCACTGAACCTCAAGGAGAAGTTAAAAATACACAGATTTATAATTTAGAGGAGCAGAGAGATCAAATCAACAATACACTTTACGGGCTCAGACTTAAAATTGAAAACCTGAGAAATTCACTTGCTGAGAAATCAGGCGGTCAGATAGGAAAATCATCCAATCAGCGTATTATCGATCTGAAAAAGAAAATCGACATAATGAACGATCGATTTATCAGTTCAGGTACTAATGATGCTAATTTATTGGATTCATTAAACTTGTTAAGGCAACAGTACCGGATGGAGTTGAGCATGATGGAAAGAGGCGGTAATGCTTTACAAGCTACCGGCATGACGAGTGGTGAATTAGAAGCCGCCATTAAGGAGGCTCAAATAGAAGTGCAGGTGGAAGAATCCCGTCTAAATAGGGTCAACCAAAAGTTAGCTTCACTTAGAGGTAATTTGAGCGGTTATGCTCGAAATGAAGCCATATTAAACACTTTAGAACGAGATGTAAAAGTAGCCTCAGATGAATATTTATCTGCAGTGAACAAATATAATGAAGCAGAAAATAAATTACTGGCTTCTTCAGGCACTATCCGACAGGTATATAAAGCTTCTCCACCGGCAAGTCCTGAGTCTTCTAAGCGTATTTTAATTATAGCGCTTGCCGGTATTGCCACATTTGGTATTACATTATTTGGGATTATAGTAATAGAAGTAATCGATGGAAGCATTAAAACATCCGAACAATATCAGAAATTAGTAGGTTTACCTTTGGCAGGCACCTTAATAAATGTAGGTGCCAAAAAATTAAATTTTCCTGCTTTATTCAGTAAAAAAAATCCAGATAAAGACCTGGAGCTTTTCAAGCACTTCCTGAGGAAAATCAGATTTGAATTGGAAAAATCCGATGCAAAAACATTTTTAATTACCAGCCCTAAAGAAGGGGAAGGCAAAACTTTCATCACTTTTTCCCTTGCTTATGTATTGAGTCTGGTTAAAAAGAGGATATTAATTATTGACACCAACTTTAAAAATAATTCGCTTACCAAATGGTTGGTAGTGCCGAAAAAAAACATGAAATACCTGGATCAAAAAACCAGAAGTTCCGGAGAATTAAAAATTTTTGATAAAATGGATGGGGAGCAAGAAATAAATGAAAAGAGAAAACACCAAACAGATTTTGTAGTAGCAACCAAATACAGAAATATTTCTATTATAGGAAATTCAGGAAGTTATGAATCCCCTGAAGAAATATTTTATAATAAAGATTTTCATAGCCTTATTGAAGGGTTAGCACTTCAATTTGACTATATCTTATTAGAAGGGCCTTCTTTGAATGAATTTTCAGACTCCAAGGAGTTAATTAAATATGTTGATAAGGTTATTCCCGTATTCTCTGCGGAATCTTCTATTAAGCAAATGGATAAAGATTCTATTGAGTTTCTGGAGTCATTAAACGGGAAATTATCAGGTGCGATTTTAAATAAAATTGATCCGCAGAATCTTAATGTGTAAATGAAATAATTCAAGAAAGATAAACTGGTACTACCTCAGCAAATGTTATAGTTTTAAAATTTTCCGTTGTAGAGTACAACAGTAATGGAGTTACCCTCTATCATGGCCGCTTAATCGGTAATATCGGCCTTATTCTGGATTTTCTCTTTCTTCTGAATAATCACCTGTTTTGCAATAGATCTTGCACTTTTACTGCTTATCTGATTCTCCAAATCATGTCGCCTGATATACTTCAGTCCTTTTTTTACATGGTGCATTTTCACATGCTCTATAAATGCCCCTCTTAATAATTCCGGATCAAAACTCTCTATTTTAATATGTTTCACACCAATGTCAAAAACTGCCTCTACAGACTGAAGATCAGTAGCATAAAGTTCTGCTAATGCATTTCTCACATGCTCCTCTTCAATTTCATCAATTGCATTAAGCAAATCATCTATGCTTATGCCCTTATCCTCTGTAATTTCAAAAATTTGGGACACTTTTTTATTCGCAGTATCACTAATCATATTGATTTTTAGTTGATATTTTTCAGGTAAAAAACCAGTATATTTCTTTTCCACTATAGCTTCAGCTACCATTTGAGGATAAACATAACGGTAGCTATAATAAGCTGCTGAAGCTAATACAAGAAAAACAATTACAGCTGATATAGTATACTTCTTCATATTGTTAAAATAAGGAATTCAATAAATACTCTTCATTTTAAAAAGTATCGTTCAATTAAATTTTACTCCTACTAATAAAAAATTATGTTTTAAAGTGACTTCTCTTAAAGAGATACATTGGTAATTATTAGCTACCGCAAGCATTTACACGATATTCTCAAAATTTTGGCTTATGAAAAAGCTATAATTGTTCAGTAGAACATACTGAAAATACGTATATATTCGTAACAAATACTAAAAAAGTTGTAATAATTGAATAAATTTTATGGAAATTTAAATTAACTCTTATAAAAGATTAGAATGAGAGGGTATTTTTATTTTATTTCATCCATAGTTAAATTAAAAAAATCGTCCTGTAAAATCATTTATTTGATGAAAAAGAAAGCTAATTTAAAAAAAGCAAAAACCAGTAAAAACAATACTGTTAAAAACATTAATATATTCTTATGTATAATGTACGTATTATTAGTTTACATTGTCATTTTCCTTAAAATCAGTCTGATCCACTAAAAATGATTTCCCTCGACCATAAAAAGATTCTACTTCTTTCCCTTTTATTGATCGTATCAATAGCAATACCATTTATAATGGTTAAAACAACTTATATGGTGGCGCCGTTCATAATAATAGCTGTTCTATCGATTTTTTTGGTTGGACTTACCTTTGCGAATTTTCAGTTCGGGGTGTATCTTTTATTTATTTATGGTTGCAGTATTTTTGTTTTAGGTAAAATAATAACCATAAACATCCCCTATGGTATTGCCTATGACTTTATAATTTTACTTACATTTCTTTCTACCTTAATCCACGCAAGAAATAATAAAGGATTTCAATGGAAAACCAGTGAGCCTATTGTAATCATTCAATTTATATTCTATGGATATTATATTTTACAAATAGCTAATCCTAATGCTGTAAGTGTATTTGCATGGGTTACTTCAGCCCGTTTCATGACGCTTTTCTTACTTTTTTATGTGTTTATTCACTTTTTCGAGAATAAAAAAAGAATAGCCTATTTTAATCTTTTATGGATGAGTATAGCTATGCTTGTAGCATTTTATGGCCTTTTTCAGGAATTTTTCGGTTTACGTGATTTTGAATGGAGATGGTTAAGAGCTGAACCTGGCAGAATAAGTTTATATTATGTTTGGGGTCATATGAGGGTATTTTCATTTCTTTCGGATCCCTCAGCCTATGGCCTATTCCTTGGTTTCTGTGGTTCAGCTACATTAATGATGGGTTTTGGCCCTTTTTCAACTGCCAGAAAATCATTGTATTTCGGAATGACTGTAATTATGTTTTATGCAATGTCATTTTCAGGCACAAGAACCGCTTACGCAATGATAGCTGTAGGAATTGTTCTTTTTATAATAGCTAACCTGCGAAATGCTAAAATATTGGCTGGAAGTGCTGTTTTGGTTTTAATTTTCATCATACTTATGGTAGGCCCCTTCTATAGCGGGCCTATTCAAAGAATGAGATCCACTTTTGAATTTAAAGGTGATGCCTC
>JBEPWY010000093.1:0-10803 GCA_041642185.1 Marivirga sp. | reverse complement strand
GGCAAGTGCAAATTCAGTAGATACTTCTTCTTTACCGTCCCTATCCGAACTTGAGAAATATTTTACTTGGTAATAGGGTACATCTAATATCCTTACAAGTTCAAGTGAACTGATGGAATCTGCACCGTAACTTTCTTTAAGAGAGGTAAAAACCTTTTCGGGAGATACCGTGGTAACATCTACAGAAAGATATTTTGGACTTGACCTAAAATGATCTCCATGAATTTCATCAAGATTGGTCCAACTAAAATACAAACCGCTTATTGTCCATGCAATAAACTGAACACCAATAAATAAGCCCAGATACCGATGGCTTTTTCGTATATAATAATTTTTATTTTTTCTCATTAATGTTAACAAATTCCTCTTGAGAGGTAATTTACTGCTTTTATGCTAAAAATACAGAGCTGTTTTTAAAAATTAAATAAAGAAGGGTTTATAAATAAAGTTGAATGAACTTTTAGTCCCAATGATCAGCTTAGAGGAAATGGCTAATTATCAATTGTTTCCTTTATACTTCCGCATTTTAGCATTTTATCACCAAAATAAGGATTCCTGATTTCTTTTTCGGCACTTAACCAATAAGCCCCTTCATTATCAAAAGCCATAGGACAATACTGGCGGTATAATGTAGTTTCATTGGCTTTGGTTGTATTTACTAAAGTATAAATATGCTCGGAAAGAAGTTTAAACCTGTCCCTTTGATGTTCAGCATTATCTATTAATGCTATTTGCTCTACTTCAAATAGGATATTTTTGGCTAATTTATTCTGATTTTTACCCAGCACTTTCTTAATCTTTCCAGCTATCTCAGCTGCTTTTTGGTTATCACTCTTAACCAGTGCATTTTTCAGCTCCAGATAATGTGTGATTACTTCTTGAGCTATCTCAGTCGAAATGCCTTCGGTTGTCTGGCTTCTTTCTCCAGGCACTTCTTCTATGCCCAGGGTTTTAGGGCTAGCAGGTACCTGTTCTGTACCAAGGGTTTTTGGATTAGATCCATCATTTAGTATAGAATCAGGACTCTCCACAGCCGTTTCATTATTTACTTTGTTTTTATTCTGACAGCTTGTTACTATCAGACCAAAAACAAGCATTGTGCAAAAAATAGAGTGTTTAATATTCATGTATGAAAAATTTCAAGTTCTTTAATTATTACGAATTCTAAAAAATAAAAGATTTATTAATAGGTGAACATTATTAATGAGTCCTAATTTAAAATCAATGTTGATGTCCCTCATTTGGTTTTGGCTTTGCATTTCTCTCTTTCTTAAATACGCTCTGTCCTTTTTTATAAGTCTGTCTTACTTCGCCACAAGTTAACATAGCATCGCCAAAATAAGGATTAAGAGTTTCTTCCTGCTTACTTAACCAATAAGCACCTTCGTTATCAAAAGCCATAGGACAATATTGTTTATAGACCTTATCTATTTGAAGTCCATATAACTCAGTCATTTCTATTATCAAGTCTGATAACATCATAAAATTATTACGCTGTTCTTCAATATTATCAGCTCCCTCTATTACATCGGCTGTTGCCAACAGCTTAGCTCTCAAATCCATCCATTGGTCATGAACCTCCGCCTCAAGGCCTGTCATTTCTACTTGATTTACTGATTGTATTAAAGCCTTGACTTTATTTTTTGCAGCCTGGCTGTCATCTGCGACCAATTTATCTTTCACGTCAAAATAAGCCTCTGCTACTTGAGTGATCTGCTGGCTAAATACCTCAGGCACTTCCATTGTTTTAGCTTCCGGACGAGTCATCATGCTAAAATTACCGGCAAGCTGTGCCGCCGCATCTACAGCAAACACCCCATTAGTCACTATCTCCTCCCCTGCTTCCAATCCGGATTCGACTAACCACATATCACCCATACGTGTTCCGATAGTAATTTCCCGCATTTCATAAGCAGGAAATTCTGTATTTGGCACTTTCACATATACAATTGATCTTTTTCCTGTCCAAAGTAAAGCTGTCCGAGGAATGGCTAATGATTGTTGTGCTTTATCAGAAGAAGATTTAATTTTCGCCTTCACAAACATACCAGGTTTCAACTCCATATTAGTATTATCTACTTCGGCACGCACAGAGACCGATCTGGTATTAGGATCAATGATTGGATCTATAAAATCAATCTTTGCCTCATAGGTTTTATCGGCTATTCCCGCCACTGTAAAAGATACTTTATCTCCTCTGTTAATTAATGACAAATCCGATTCATAAGCGTCCAGCATAATCCAAACTCTGCTTAAATCTACCACCTCAAACAAAACCGAGCCCGTACTTACGTAGTCACCAACCGATATATTACGCTGCATTACAACTCCTCCTTTATCAGCAATTACATTAAATTCTGACCTTACTTTTCCTGATTCTTCTATCTGCTGTATTTGAGCTTCATTTAATTTCCATAATCTTAATTTCTCTTTGGCCGCTTCATACAGTTCCGGAAAACTTTCTCTGGTGGATGCTGCTTCCAGTAATTCCCTTTGGGCCGTTAATAGTTCAGGTGAATAAATAGTTGCCAGTCGTTCTCCTCTACGGATTACCTGACCCGTAAAATTGACAAATAGTTTTTCTATACGACCTGGGTATTGGGCCGTAATAGCAGCTATATTCCGCTCATCAGCTTCTACCTTACCACTTAAAAGTACTTCACCATCGGAACTGACACCTGTTACTATAGATGTGCTTACATTAGCCATGGCTATAGCTGCTGGTGTCATTTCATATACCACAGGGTCTTGCGAACCGTTTGTTTTTTGCGATGTGGCGGGTATTAAATCCATACCGCAAATCGGGCAATCTCCGGGCTCGGGCAACCTCACTTGAGGGTGCATGGAGCATGTCCATACTTCATCAACTGCATGATCAGCCAGTTCATGTTCTGTTTGATCTGTCGTCTCCGGCCCATCAGGAGAGCTGATCAAATAACCTATGGTAATACCTGCAATCAGTATAATGATTGCTAAAAAGTATTTGTTATTAAAAATATTTTTCATCTTTTATATTATTAAAATCTCCTTTTAATACTAATAAGAACTGTTTTACACTTCTATATCTAATCACATTAAAGCCTCTAGACGTGCAATGCTCAAGTGCTGATTAACAATAGCCTCCACTAGCTTTAACTGATAATCGAGCAATTGTTGTTGCACACTCAATACCTCCTCAAATCCCTCTCCTGTAGCAGAATAATTTGTCATTAAAATTTGCACGGTCTGTTCTGCTAATTTGGTCTGTTCTCTATACAGTTCAATTTTCCTGTCTGCATCTGCTAACTCCCTCACGGCTCTGCTCCATTCTGTTTCCAGCTGATTGATCATATCCTCTTTTCTTTGATTGACCGCCAACTGATTATATTCTGCCTCTTTATTCTGTGCATTATATTTTTTCCTCCAGATAGGGATAGTAACCGACACCATCGGCATAATCATATCCTTTCCTCCCATTGACATGCCATCTTCCTGCCTGGCAGTAAAAGGCATATAATTTAGCCCCAAACCCAACATAGGTCTGCCATTAAGTTTGGCCATTTCCTTTTGTATTTCATAAGCTTCAGCTTCGGCATCAAGCATTTTAAGCATAGGATTATTCATTCGAATACTGTCTAACATTACCAGCTTGTCGTATGGAATAGCTGCTTCTTCCAATGTATCAGTTAAAACGATTGCTTCCTCTCTTTCTCTATTCAGGAGTTTGTTGAATTCTGCATATAAAGGCGCTTTCTGATCTTGTAAAGTATAGAGATTACTTTCCAATTCTTTTAATTGAATGCGTATCCTTAATACATCACTCATAGTAGATTTACCCGATGCCATTGAACCACTTGTGGGCATTGTACTTCCAGGTGATTGTCTTGTAGGCTTGGTGTTATTTCCCGCCGAAACCATTCCACTCATAGACGATCCAGATGAAGTTCCTGAAGAAGAATTCATACTTCCAGATGACGGCCTATTGCTGGAACTGCCTCCTGTGCCCGGGCTTTTAAACCGGCTCAATGCTATCCGCTCATAAATTTGTAGTATTTCCAGATTTTCTTCAGTGATCCTGATTTCCTCTTCCAGCTCATACATTTCGTAATAAATGCTTTTCACCTGATAGTAAAGGTTGTTTTTGGCATTTTCAAATAATTCATACCGTGCCAAAGCCATTTTAGCAGCCTCGTCTTTTTGGGTTCTCAACATACCAAACCAGGGGAACATCTGCATCAATTGAATATCTGCCTGCTGATTTCCCATAAAACGTTCCATCGGTCTGAGAAAAACTCCAACGGTCAGTTCAGGGTCCGGCAATGCTCCTACTTGGGTAATTTGCTCCATACTTGCCAGATACTCGTTGAAATATGCCTTCAGCTCAGGATTGTTTTCTCCAGCCTCTAGCAGATAGCCGTCTAAAGTTTGGGCTTCGGAAAGATTAGCTTGCAGTAGCATTATGATTAGAAATGTACAAGTCAGAAGTCGGGAGCTGGAAGTATTTTTATTGAACCCAAACATCAAAAATCCCATACTTATTTTTCTAGTTTTGAAAAAGGTTTTCATTTGATCTTTTGTTTAAATGCCGTCATCATATTCATTAAGTTGTAAGCATATTCATAATGAACATTAAATACTTCTTCAGTTATATATTTACGTCTTTTAGCTTTATGCAAACATGTCACTACCTCAGCCAAAGACCTTATTGAATAGCTCATAAACCTTCTAAACTCAGGATTTGATTGCCCTATGGCTCCTTCTGATATATTTAAAGCAATGGAATCCGCAGCCCTTAGTATTTGAGAGCTCAGATTGAAAATCTCTCTTTTAGGGAAACTTTCAGATAACAAATTCATCTCCTCAGCAAAATCCATTGCCCTCTGCCAAATGATCAGGTTTTCAAATTTAAATTTCATTGTATACATATTTAAAATGTCAAAATTTCTTTACCATTGACTCTACTAAATTTCAGTCTTCTGACTTCGGTCTTCAAACTTCCTCCTTCCATCTTCCCACTATTAACTTCTAACTTCCATCTTCCGACTTCCGACTCCTACTTCCTACTTCCTACTTCGGTCTTCCGTCTACTGACTCCCTACTTCCGTCTTCCGACTCCCTTATTCCAACTTCTCTCTTCCGACTTCATTCTTCCCTCTCCGTATTCCTCTCGGCCCACCAGCTATAAAGCACAGGCACCAAAAAAAGTGTAATCAACTGAATAGCCATACCTCCAAAAGCAGGAATTGCCATCGGTATCATAATGTCTGATCCCCGGCCTGAAGATGTCAAAATCGGTAGCAAAGCCAATAAAGTAGTGGCAGTTGTCATCAGGCATGGAAGCACCCTCTTTTTACCTGCCTCTAATACAGCTAACCTGATTTCCTTCCGGTTATCAGGTGTATTTTTCTCAAAACTTTGTTTTAAATAAGTGGCCATAACTACACCATCATCAGTAGCAATACCAAAAAGTGCAATAAAGCCTACCCATACAGCCACACTCAAATTATAAGTACCCATCTGGAACAAGTCCCGCATCTGAGTGCCGAAAACTGAAAAGTTAAAGAACCAGTCCTGCTCATAGAACCAAAGCATCAAAAAGCCTCCTGCAAATGCCATAGCAATGCCTGAAAACACAAATAAGGTGGTGGAAACAGCACGAAACTGAAAATAGAGAATCAGGAATATCACTATCAAACTTAATGGCACCACTATGGCTAATCGTTTTTCTGCACGAATCTGATTCTCATAACTGCCTGAAAACTCATACCTTACACCTGAAGGAACAACCAATTCACCAGAATCTATTTTTGATTTCAGGTAACGCTGTACATCTTCCACAACAGTTACTTCAGCAAAACCAGGCATTTTATCCAACAGTACATAACCCACCAAAAATGTATTTTCCCCACGGATCATTTCAGGTCCTGGTCGGTATTTGATTTCTGCCAGCTGACCCAGCGGAATATAATTACCCAATGGTGTAGGTACTTCCATTCTTTCTATATCTGCAGGATCGTCCCTCCACTCTCTGGCATAGCGCACACGAATAGGGAATCGCTCTCTTCCTTCCACCGTGGTGCTTACTTGCATACCACCAATGGCAGTTTCAATATAATCCTGAACATCTCCTACGTTTAGTCCATAACGGGCAATGGCATTTCGATCAATATCTATCTCTAAATAAGGTTTACCTACAATTCTATCAGCAAAAACGGCTTCTTTTTTAACGGAAGGCACTTCCTTCATATATCCTTCCAGCTTCATCCCAAAATCTTCAATAGTTTTGAGATCGGGACCATAAACCTTCACGCCCATTGGCGCACGCATGCCGGTCTGCAACATCACTAGTCTTGTTTCTATTGGTTGTAGCTTAGGCGAAGAAGTTAAACCCGGGATGTTAGCCACTTTAACTATCTCGTCCCAAATGTCATCAGGCGTTTTGATATGCGATCGCCACTGCCTGAAATACTCCCCTCTGGAATCAGGTATTAGCAAATCTGTATCAATTTGTTCCGGAGACATAGTTTCTGAATCGTAAAACTTACCATTCGACAATTCATACTGACCTTCATCATTCACTTTAAATTGAAGCTTAGTACCATTTATATCAGTTACATATTCTGATTTATAGCTAATGGTATTTTCGAACATGGACATAGGCGCCGGGTCAATAGCTGTTTCTGCCCTGCCCGCTTTACCTACCACTATATCTACTTCAGGAATAGCGGTAACCATCATATCCAATTTCTGCAAATAGTCTTTATTGGCCTCAACACCTGAATGAGGCATGGAAGTTGGCATAAGTAGAAATGACCCCTCATCAAGAGACGGCATAAACTCTTCTCCTAAACCAGGAAATGTATGGGTCATACTTTGCCATGCGGAGCCGGAACGAACATCCCATCCTATTTTTTCAGTTACTTTAGGGAAAAAGCCGAAGACTTTATCAAACCCCAGCCAAACATTGATACCAATTAGGATGATTACAACAGGTGCTATTAAGAAAACACTTTTATGGCTGAGGCACCACATCAGCATTTTAGAATAATAATGAATGAAGAGTGCAAAACCACCTAATACAATCCCTAAAATTGCAGCTATAAAGAGGAAATTGACTAACAAACTATTGGAAACGCCCAAAGGTACCCATTCCACTGTAAGCAACCATGCCACAAAAATTACTGTCAGCGATACCTTCATCAGGTTTTTATAGGGCTTGAATTTCTCTGGGAAATAAGCAATTAATAAATTGATAATGCCAAAGCCGAAAAGCAACCACCCTGCCCAATGCCATACAGTAAATGCTATGATAGGCCCTGCCACTAGCATCAAGTAATTCCAAACAAGACCCGATTTAGCTGATTTTTTCTTTTTGCCTGAAAAAATAATGTGCGCAAATGCAGGCATTATGATAAGTGTAAAAATAAGGGCTGCTATTAAAGCAAACGATTTGGTATAAGCCAATGGACCAAAAAGCTTCCCTTCTGCGGCCTGCAAGGTAAATACAGGCAAAAAACTGACAATAGTGGTGCTTACAGCAGTTAATATAGCCGTAGCCACTTCAGTGGTACCGTTATAAATAGTGGTAAGCGATGATTGACCTTCGGGAGCTTCGTCAAAATGCCTCAATATATTTTCATTGAGTATAATCCCCAGATCGACCATCGTACCTATGGCAATAGCAATACCTGAAAGTGCCACTATATTGGCATCTACTCCAAAATACTTCATAAAGATGAAACACATCAATACTGCTAGAGGCAGTAATGAGGAGATTAAAATGGATGCTCTTAAATTATACACCATTACAATTATCACTATAATGGTAATCAAAATCTGGAGGCTTATGGCTTCATATAAGGTCCCTAAAGTTTCATAAATAAGGCCTGTTCTGTCATAAAAAGGAACTATGGTCACTTTTGATACTCTTCCGTCCTTTAAGGTTTTGGAGGGCAAGCCCACAGCAATTTTATCAATCTCTTCCTTTACTAAATTGATTACTTTCAGCGGATTTTCACCATAACGGGCTATCACCACTCCACCAACTGCTTCGGCACCGGACTTATCCAGAATACCAGCCATATTCCGCACCTGTGGACCGATATTGACCATGGCCACATCCTTAATTCGCAATGGCACATTATCCGAAACCTTCACAACCGCCTGTTCCAAATCGCTAATATCCTTCACATAGCCCAGGCCTCTCACAAAATAATCAACCTTATTGACTTCAATGGTATTGGCACCAATATCGATATTACTGTTTTTTACAGCCTGCATTACATCCATTAAGGATACATTATTGGCTTTCAATGCCACAGGGTCGATATCAATCTGATATTCTTTTACATATCCACCTACAGAAGCCACTTCGGCTACGCCTTGTACACTGGTGAGGCCATAGCGTACATAATAATCCTGTATGGTACGTAATTCATGTAAATCCCAACCACCTGCAGGTTTTCCGTCTTTGTCCCTTCCTTCTAATGTATACCAGAACACTTGTCCTAAAGCAGTGGCATCAGGCCCCAACTTAGGCTGCACTCCTTCCGGCAGCAGTCCTGATGAGAGAGAACTTAATTTCTCTAAAACTCGGGAACGGCTCCAATAGAATTCAACATCTTCTTCAAAAATGATATAAATACTTGAGAAGCCGAAGGCAGAACTGCTCCTTACACTTTTAACCCCTGGCATGCC
Organism: Marivirga sp.; assembly: GCA_041642185.1. Classification (GTDB taxonomy): domain Bacteria; phylum Bacteroidota; class Bacteroidia; order Cytophagales; family Cyclobacteriaceae; genus Marivirga. Next base: position 2,127 of record JBEPWY010000093.1, on the reverse strand, counting down.
TAAAAGTGCGGTAGTGAGAGGATAAGTGATCTGATCTTCTACATCCTGAGGAGAACGGCCCATCCATTCGGTAAATACTATTTGTTGATTTTCACCTATATCAGGAATGGCATCAACAGGCACGGGATCGCGTGGCAGAAAGCCTATATCCCAGTTAAAAGGAGCTGTTACTATTCCCCAACCTACTATTAACAGTAATAAAAGAACTGTTACCAGTTTATTTTCAAGAAAAAATTTTATTATGGAATTGAGCATTTTGCGTTCAATTTACTAAACTTTAAATTTGAGAAAAGACAAATATGTCCTGTCTGAGTCCTTTTGAGAACTCAATATATTAAGTAAAATTGAACGTAAATTAAAGTAAAAATGACTGCACAAGCACAGGTATATCGCGCTGTATCAGTGGTGGTAAGTACTCCTGCTGAGGAGTAATTTGTTGGGAAGATTGGAAAAACAATTGAGGGACTACCACATAGGCTATGGCAATCAATTGGAAATCACTTACAGAAACATTACTGGCTTGGAATAATTCATCCTGACCTTCTACAGTAACAGAATGGTCTTCGCAACATGATTTATTGTCAAGCTGATCAGGAGTATGTGACGTTCCGAAATTGTGGCATAAAGGCTTTTGTGCTTCCATTTCACAATTTTTCGCAGAATCGAATAGGCCTATACTATCCAGCTCTCCCATGCAAAAATGCATATTTAATGAATAGCTCGTGGAGCTGAACATCACCAAAAAGGCAATTATAAGGGCCGATATTTTTCTTAAGTTTAACAATTTTGCGATTATACATGCTAAGTTACGGAATTTCTATAAAAAAAGTTCCCCTTAAACAAAAATTCTCCGTTAAAGAAAAATTGCGTTGAGTGCATTCATTTTAAATGTAATAACTTAATTTCGCCATGTATATATTACAAGAACCAAAGTACAATGCTTGATTACCCTTTAAAATTCATTCCAATTTTAGTAGAAAAAATTTGGGGTGGCGACAAACTAACAACTATTCTTAATAAGGATTCCACTAAAGGACCTATAGGCGAAAGCTGGGAGCTATCAGATATTCCAGGTCATGTTTCTAAAGTAGCTAATGGTAATTTAGCTGGAAAATCTATCAATGAGCTCCTGTCAGTTTACAAAGGCCTATTATCGGGAGAAAAAATTTATGATTCATTTGGTGATCATTTTCCCCTCCTGATTAAATTTATTGATGCAAAAAAAGAATTATCGGTACAGTTACATCCCAATGATGAAATTGCTAGAAAAAGACATAACACTTCCGGGAAAACTGAAATGTGGTACATTATGCAATCCGATGAAGGTGCCAATATTTCTATTGGCTTTAAAAAAACTATCACTAAAGATGAATATTTAAAACATTTAAAAGCTAACAAAATAACTGATTTACTTAATACTGAAGAGGTAAGCAAGGGCGATAGTTTTTTTATCAATACTGGGAAAGTTCACGGAATTGGAGCAGGTGTACTTTTAGCAGAAATACAACAAACTTCAGATATTACCTATCGCATTTACGATTGGGGAAGAAAGGATAAAGATGGCCAGGGAAGGGAACTTCATACAGAGCTTGCATTAGATGCTATTGATTTTGAGAAAAAAGATGATTTTAGACTCAATTATCAGGAAATTATCAACCAATCTACTAATTTGGCCTGTTGCAAGTATTTCACTACTAATATATTGCCTGTAAAAGGTACAGTTGCTAAAGATTATAGTAAACTTGACTCATTTGTGATTTATATGTGTGTCGACGGCTCAGGTAAAATAGGTGTAAACGGCCATTTTGAAGACATTCAGAAAGGGGAAACCATTCTTATTCCGGCTATTAATAACAAAGTGATTATTGAAGCCGAAAACTGCGAGCTTCTGGAGGTTTATATTGAGTGAGGGGGGTTGGTTTTGTGAAGAGCTGGGCTGGCTATAGGTACTAGCGAAATGCTTTTCAGTGTACTTTAGCTTCTTTTCTGAATGCCATTTGTCCCCTTCCGGTTAATGTCCTGTGAGCCACAGGCCATGGGAATAAAAACGTCAGACATCTTGCTTGAAGCTACAAGATCAGCTATAACAAACAGCTTATCAGTTCAAACATTGTCTGACCTCTCTGA